>NZ_JNWJ01000021.1:0-266594 GCF_000716805.1 Streptomyces yerevanensis
GAGAGCCGGATGCCTGGAAACGGGCACGTCCGGTTCGGACCGGGGGTCGTGGGAAAAGGGCCTGCCTCGCAGGCACCTCGCCCACGGCCTACCGGTGCACCTGCCGAAACGCAGCCGCCGCCAGGTGAGGATCCCGCGTAGAGGTGTGGAGAGGTGACTGTGCGCCGTAGGTGGCGGATGAGCGCTCTACTTGGCGGAACTGAGTGTTGTAGTCGGCGGGACGCGCAGCGTAAAGGGCCTGAAAAGGAACCACCTCTTCAGACCCTTTCGCGCACGCTCACGGAGGTCGGCAAGCAGCACAGCCTGACGCGCGAGCGCATCCGCCAGATCGAGAAGCACGCGCTGGTCGAGCTGAAGAAGCTCGCCCGCGATACGGGCTTCGAGTCCGCGGCGTAACCCCGGGCGGGGCTTGTGCCCCGCCCCTCACAGGCAGCCCCCGGCACGCCTTCCCCCTGGCGGCCGGCGGCTTCCTTGTGCGCAGGCCCGCTAGAAGGTGTAGCGGGTGTGGCTGAACACCTGGCCGTCGTGCCCGAAGCCGTACGCCGTGCCGGGTGCCACCGCGAACAGCAGGTCGTTGCCCTTGCGGATGCTGTCGCCGAAGCCGTAGAAGATCCCCTCCGGCGAGGTGATGTGGTCCCCGTACTGCGCCTCGAACGCGGCGATGACCTCGTCCTGCCGCGCCGGATCCGTCACCCGCTCCGCCGTGCCCTCGATCACGATGTCGAGGCCCTCGGAGAGTGAGTTGTGCCCTGTGGTGAGTGCGCAGTGGGCATTGCCGGCCAGGTTCTTCGCCTTCTGCTCGCCCGGCCCGGTGCTGAAGTGCAGCGCCCCGTCGTGCCAGGCGGCGATCAGCGGCGTGACGTGCAGCCGGCCGTCCGGCCGGACCGTGGTGATCCAGAAGACCTCGGAGGCCCGCAGCCGGCGCTGGGCCTCGGCCCAGTCGGTGGCGGTGACGTCCTCCGCGCCCGGGCGCGGGTTGAGCGCGGAGCTGTAGCGGGCGTCGAGCTCGGTCCTGGGCTGCTTCGGCGTCATGCGGAACTCCTTTCCCTCTTCTCCCTCTTCTTGTAACGAAGGCTACGCAGCCCGGCCCGGTGGCGCTCGGGCCCGGCTTCTGACAGAGATCAATGAGCACGAGGAACAGCACAAGTCAGTTCCGCCAAGTAGAGCGCTCATCCGCCACCTACGGCGCACAGTCACAGGAGATTCCCGGTGAACCTCCGTACGCCGACCTCGTCGGTACGGGTGGTCACGGCCGGTTCCCAGATTGGGAACTGGCCGGTGGCGAAGACTTCGAGCGTGATTGAGACGGGTCACGTTGGTTGGCCACTTTTCAGGATGGTTGGCCAGTCTGGGCAGACTGGCCAACCTGATGTGGCTGAGCCCTTCACTTTGCGGATCAGCGCCTGAGTCTGCGGGCAGGGGCGCCGCCCACTCCGGGTGATGGTTACGCCTCCCGCTGAAGCAGCACGGGTGACTGCGCGCGGGGCTGTGCACACGGCGAGGCGGGACGGGTCACGCCTTGGACTCTTCCGGAGTGGCCGAGGTCGGCGTCGGTGACGTGGGGGCGGGTGTGGCGGGGCGACGCGTGGTTCCCAGGTGCCATACGAAGGTGAGAGCGGTGACACCAGCGGCCACCAGCCCAAGTTCGGCCGGGACAAGCCCGAACCACTCCTGCGCCAGCCCGCCGAAACCGCCGCCGAGGGCGACGCCGATGTAGAGCGCGGAGGAGTTGAGACCGAGCAGGACTGGCGCGGCGGCAGGGCTGAGGGCGATGAGCCGGTGCTGCTGCGGGACGACGATCACGCCGACACTCACGCCCCAGACCGCCGCCCAGACCAGGGTGGGCGCGAGGGCGCGGGTCGCCAGCGGGGTCAGCGCCAGGGCGAGAGTCGCGAAGGCGAGGGTGCCGGTGAGGACGCGGGCGGAGTCGTGGCGATCAACCAGGCGACCGGCGGTGATGTTCCCGGCCAGGGTGCCTAAGCCCCAGGCCAGCAGGACCAGGGTCAGCAGTGACTCGTTGCCGCCGGTGGCGTCCCGCAGGGTCGGGCCGATGTAGGTGTAAAGGGTGTAGGCGCCGAGGAAAGCGAGGGAGGTGACCGCCAGCAGCGCCAGCACGCGACTCTGCTTGAGCGGACGCAGGCGGTCGGGCAGTGATGCGGCGGGGAGCGTCACCCTGGGGAGGCCGGCGGCGATGCCGACGGCCGCCAGCAGGCCGATCCCGGCGACGGCCCACAGGGTGATGTGCCAGTCGGTGCGGCCGATCAGCGTGCCGAGCGGCAGTCCTAGCGCGGTCGCCAGCGTGAGGCCGCCCAGTACGAAGGCGAGGGCCCGGCCGCGGCGTTCCGGGGGTGCGATGGCCGCCGCGGTGCTGGAGGCGGCGGCGGTGATGATGCCCGCTCCCATGGCGGTGACGATGCGGGCGGCCAACACCACCTCGTAACTGGTGCCTAAGGCGGTGACGGCGTTGCCGATCACGAACACGGCCAAGGCGGTCAGCAGCGCCGACCGCCTGTCCAGGCTGCTGGTGAGGGCCCCCATGACCGGCGCGGACAAGGCCAGCGTCAAGGCGAAGACCGTCACCAGTTGGCCGGCTGCCGGGGTGGAGACCTCCAGGTCGGCCGCGATGGCGGGGAGCAGGCCCGCGATGACGTAGCCGTCGGTGCCGACGGCAAACGTCGCCAGGGCCAGGGGGAGGAGTCGTTTCAGCATGGATCGTGCCGCCTTTCCGGAGCACTGCGGAGGTAGGTGATCGGCACTGTAAGTAATGCATGGATGCTTGTCCATGTATCAATGAGTGGATAGGCTGCTGTCCTGTCACGGACGGAGGGAAGCAGCGATGCGTGAGGTCTCCCAGCCGGCGACCGAGGCGATCCGGATGGTGGAGGTGCTGCGTGCGCTGGCCGATCCGGTGCGGCTGGAGATCGTCCAACGGCTCGCCGTGACCGGTGAGGAGAGCTGCAACGCCATCGGCGGCGACCTGGACGTTCACCAGACGACGCTGTCCCACCACTACCGGGTGCTGCGCGAGGCGGGCGTCACCTGGACCACCGTCAAGGGCCGGTCCCGACTGGTGCGGCTGCGCCGCAACGATCTGGACGCGCTGTTCCCTGGCCTGCTCGACTCCGTGCTGAACGGGACTCGCCACACGCCCTCAGCCGCGGGAGGCTGACGCCTGATCAGGCAGCATCCCGCTGATCCGGCACCGCACGAGTCCGCGAGCGAGCGGGCATCCTGTCCAGCCCCGCGAGCAGCGCCTGACGCAGCCCCTCCGAGAGGCGCGGAGCCTTCGCCAGGCGCCGCCCCTGTTCCCTGGTGAACCCGGATCGGGCAAGGGCACGGCTGATCCGGTCGGCAACCGTGTCCGGGGACGGACTGTCGAGGAACCCCGCGGCCAGCAGCATCAGACAGCCCAGCGAGTCAGAAATTCCGGCCTCCGTGAACCCCGCTCGCCCCGCCTCACGTCTTCGTGCCCATTTCACACCAGACGTACTTGCCGCCGGAGCCGTTGACTTTGAACCAGCCCCAGTCGTCGGCGTACGCGTCGACGATGCGCAGGCCGTGGCCCGACGTGCTCGGGTTGGGCGTGGTCGCCGGAGGCGTCGGATCCGTGTCCCAGGCGCCCAGGCGGAACGAGGGGCCCGACTGTCTGATCTTGAGGGCGGCGGGTCCTTCGGTGTGCCGGATGGCGTTGGAGAGGAGTTCGGAGGCGAGGAGTTCCGCCGGGTCGATGAGGGAGGGGAGGTCGTGGGTGGTGAGGATGTCGCGGAGGGTGCGGCGGCCGATTCGGACGGCTCGGGGGTCGTTGGGGACGTAGAGGGTGTACTCCCAAGGTTTAGGCATACGTGTCTCCCAGGGTGGGTGGGGCTGCAGTGGGTGAGGGTGAGGCGCGGCGGTGTCGGGCGGTGTCTTTGTCGCGCCCGCCATGGCATGGCGGTGCGGTGCGCTTCCGGGGTCCCGGCGTTCCGCAGCGTGTGCGGCGCGTCACTGAAGGTAGGGGGCTAACTTGACCTGGGTCAAGCTCGTCCCGGAATATCGTGTCCTCAACTTGCGGAAGAGGAGGGGCAGATGGTTGCGAGGAGCGTCATCACCGTGCGGCAGGAGCGCCTGGGCAAGGAGCTGCGCAAGCTGCGGGAGCGGGCGGGGCTGGGCCTTCGGGAGGCGGCCCGTGCGACGGGGATCAATGAGGGCAAGCTGTCCAACGTGGAGGCGGGCCGCGTGGGTGTGAGCGCGGAGCGCGTACGGTTCCTGGCCGGGTCCTACGGCGACGCGGAAACCCCACTCGTCGATGCCCTGGCAGTCATGGCGACTGAGCGGGTGCGCGGCTGGTGGGAGGAGTACCGCGGCCAGCTGCCGCGGGGGTTCCTCGACCTCGCGGAACTGGAGTACCACACAAGGCATTTGAGGACGTTCGAGATTGTGTTCATCCCCGGTCTGCTGCAGACCGAGGAGCATGTGCGGGCGATTTTCAGCGACGGAACTTGGGGGACGGCCGAGGATCAGCGCGAGCTGCGCACGCAGTTCCGGCTACGGCGCCAGCAGGTCCTGAACCGGGATGACCTCGTCTATGACGTGGTGATCCACGAGGCGGCTCTGCGCATCCGGAGGGCCGACCGCAGTATTGCCCGGCGGCAGTTGCTGCACATCCTGGCGGAGTCCGAGCGTCCTCAAGTCGCCCTGCGCGTGGTGCCGTTCGACATGGACGGCTTCCGAATCGGCTACGCGCCGACAATCATCGGCGGCCCGGTTCCGCAGTTGGACACCGTTCTAATGGACACTCCGCACGGGGGTAACTACCTGGATGCAGAGGCGCAGCTCGATCGCTATCGACGGGGATTCGCGCAGGTGCAGAAGCAGGCGCTGGGAGTCGTAGAGTCGAGGAACTTCATTCACAGCCTGGCTCAGCAGATCTGAAAGGCCGCGAACATGTCCGAGGTTCCCGTGTGGCAGAAGTCGTCGTTCTCCGGCGGTGATGACGACGCAGACTGCGTCGAACTCGCCGCCCGCCAGGGCACCCTCCTTCTCCGCGAAAGCGACGAGCCCGGCACCGTAATAGCAACCAGTGGTACTGGACTTGCCGCCCTCATACGCCACCTGCACGACGACTACGCCTCGTCGGCCCATTCCTAGCCGTACGGGCGTAAATCAGGTCGAGATCGTCGCGCCTGCCAAGACCGCCCCCGAACCGGCCGTACCGGTGCGCCGGAACTCGCTCGGGCTGACGCCTCGGATCCGCTTGAACGCCACGCTGAATGCGAACGCGTCGGAGTAGCCCACGGTGCGGGCGATCTCGGCGATGGTCGCCGACTCGCGCTCGGTCAGCAGGTCCGCCGCGAGCGTGATGCGCCAGCGGGTGAGGTAGGTCAGCGGCGGTTCGCCGACCAGGTCGGCGAACCGCTTCGCCAGGGTGGAACGCGACACCCCGGTCCGGTCGGCCAGCGCGGCGACCGTCCAGGGCGCCGCCGGCTCGGCGTGCAGCAGGCGCAGCGCGTCGCCGACCACCGGGTCCCGCTGGGCGGCGTACCAGGCCGGCGGCTCGCCGCCGGGCCGGTCGAAGTACTCGCGCACCGCGCAGACCAGCAGCCAGTCCAGCAGCCGGTCCAGGACCACCTGCTGGCCCGGGGTGTCGGCGGCGACCTCGGCGGCGAGGTGGTCGAGTACGGCGTCGGCCCCGCCGCCGGAAGCCACGCGCAGCACGACGGGCAGCGCGTCCAGCAGCCTGCGGCTGATCTCGCCGCGCACCGGATAGGCGCCGACGATCAGCGTCGTCGCGCCGTCACCGGAGTCGCAGCTGGTGTCGTTCCAGCCGAGCCGGTGCCGGGTCCCGCCCTGCTCGGGCGTCGCGCAGAACTCGCCGCACGCGACCGGTTCGGCCCGGGTGCCGACCTCGTCGACGAAGGTGAACGGTGCGGGGCCCCGCACGATGACCGTCTCGCCGGCGCGGAGCTGTTCGGGCGGGCGGTGCTCCGGCACGATCCAGCCCGCCCCGCCGAGGACGGTGCACAACGTCAGCGGCGGGCCGTCCACGAAGTGCAGCGCCCAGGGCGGGGACAGGGTCGAGCTGCCGAACAACGAGCCCTGGGCCCGCATCCCACGGAAGAGGTCACCGAACGCGTCCACCCTGCCGAGGTTAGACGCCGAGTTGGACGATGACAAAGGCGATCCGGCTTCTCACCCATGGAGTCGTCCGAGCGGATGCCGTTGAATCGCTGCCATGAGTAACGCTGCCAGCAACAACGACACCACCCTCATCCTCGGCGCCACAGGCAAGACCGGCCGACGGGTCGCCGCCCGGTTGCGGCTGCGCGGCACGCAGGTGCGTGCCGCCTCCCGATCGAGCCCGACCCGCTTCGACTGGTCCGACCCCGACGGCTGGGATGCGGCCCTGCGGGGCATCACCGCCGCCTACGTGGTACCCCCGCCCGTGCCGGGCCCGGTGCACGAGTTCGTGGCGCGGGCCGAGGCCGCCGGAGTGCGGCGCCTTGTCCTGCTCTCCGGGCACGGCGCCGACACCTGGGGCGACTCCACGTTCGGTCTTGACATGCGTTCGGCCGAGGACGCCGTGCGCGGCTCGGCGCTGGAGTGGACCGTTCTGCGGGCGTCGAACTTCAACCAGAACTTCGACGAGGACCTCTTCCATGCCCCGCTGGTCGCCGGCGGGCTGGCGCTCCCGGCCGGTGCGGTTCCCGAGCCGTTCATCGACATAGACGACGTCGCCGATGCCGCGGCCGCGGTGCTGGCCGAGCCCGGTCGGCACGCCGGGCGGATCTACGAGCTGACCGGGCCGCGCGCGCTGACCTTCGCCGAGGCCGTCGAGCTGATCTCCCGGGCGTCCGGGCTGCCCATCACCTACAAGCAGGTTTCCCCCGCCGAGTACATCGCGGCGCTGGTCGAGGAGGGTTGGGGCGAGGACGACGCCCACCACGTCGCCGAGATGTTCGTGCTGATGGAGCGCGGGGTGATCGCCGAAACGACGGACGGTGTCGCCACCGTGCTGGGGCGCGCGCCCCGGACCTTCGAGGACTACGTCGTGCGGGCCGCGGCGGCGGGAGCCTGGCGGCCATGACCCTCCACCGTCACCATCCCCTCACCATCTTCTGAAAGGGCCACGATGAGCACCGCCACCAGCCTGCTGACCGCCGAGGACCTCGAGTTCCTCGGACGCCCCCTGCACGGGTTCCTGTCCGTGGCCGGGGGAGCGCAGCCGCCACAGCCACGGCCCGTGTGGTTCGAGGCCACCGCGGAGGGGACGATCCAGTTGATCACGGAGCCGGACTCGCTGAAGGTGCGGCGCCTGCGCCGCGACCCCCGCGCCTCGATCGTTGTCGCGGCACCGGTCGATGAACGCGAACGCTGGGTGTCCGTCGCCGGCCGCGCCACGGTGGAGGCCGACGGAGCACACGACCTGTGCTCCCGCCTCGCCGCCCGCTACTGGGACCTCGACGACCGGACCCGGGCCGGCGACCTCGCCACGATGCTGGCCGCCGACCTGTCCCGTGTCGTCATCCACCCGGAGACCGTGCGCCGCTACGCGTACTGACCGGCACGGCGTCTGGACGATATCTAGTTGGCCGCGTTCGCGCCGAACAACGGCTGGGCGTCCGTCGAGACACCCACCGAGGATGTCGGCAGGGAGCGGGAGCCGGTCGTCGTGATCTTCGTGCCGTTGGAGGGCAGGTAGACCAGCGAGCCGTTACCGGCGTTCTCGCCGTACGCGCCGACCGTCAGGTCCGCCTTGCCGTCGGCCGTGACGTCGGTGAGCTTCACCTCGCCGCCGAACCAGTCGTCCTTCTCGTCCGAGCCGGGCACACCGGCTGTGGACTGGGCGAAGTACTGGTACCCGGAGCCGGTGTTCAGGCCGGACGCCGAGCCGTAGAGAACGGTCACCGCGCCGGTGTTCACCACGCCGTTCAGGTTCTCGCCGGGCGCGCCTGCCGCCAGGTCCGCGTACCCGTCGCCGTTGATGTCGCCGAGCGACAGCTCGCTGCCGAACCAGTCGCCGCGCTCCGAGGAGCCGGGCACGTTGCCGCTGTTCTGCGTCACGGCGACGGCGGCGGCCGGGCCGTCGGCGGAGCCGTAGATGATGTGGACCTTGCCGCCGGTGGAGGACTCGGGCACGGACGGCTCGCTGCTGTCGTTGGCCGGGTCCCACTCCTGGCCGGTGACGATGTCGCCGAAGCCGTCGCCGTTGACGTCGGCGACACCGGTGATGATGCCGCGCTTCAGCTCCCGCGCGGACGAGGCGTCGAGGCCGGAGGCCGAGCCCGGCACGTAGAAGTTGGTGTTGTAGCCGATGTCGCTGTCGGTCTCGTAACCGTCGACGACCAGGTCGGTCCGCTTGTCGCCGTTGACGTCGCCCGCGGTGAGCACGAGCGGGCCCCCCTCGCCACCGGACGCGATGTCCGTCTTGAAGGTGTAACGGCCGCCGTACGTACCCGACTTGGTGATGCCGCCCTTGAAGACGTGCACCGTGCTCGACGAGGAGCCGACCGCGAGGTCCTCCGTGCCGTCGCCGTCGAAGTCGCCCGCGGCGAGCGTCGTGCCCCAGCGGTCGTGAGAGGAGACCGCCGGGTCCTTGATCGTCGTACCGCCGGACAGCCCGCCCGCCGAACCCCACATGACGAGGACCGTGCCGCCGTCGGTGTCGCCGTCCACGTCCTCTTGGGACGCGGACACGGCGAGGTCGTCGTAGCCGTCGGAGTTGAAGTCGCCGTACGCGCTGACCCAGCCGAACCCGTCGTCGGTCTCGGCGGCGCCGGGCACGCCCGTGGTGTTCTGGCTGATGGTGGCGCGCTTCGTGGATGTCACGCCGCTCGCCGAGCCGTACAGGGCGACGATCTGGCCGGCCTGCTTCTTGCCGCCGACGGTGGCCGAACCGGCCGAGTACGCGACGTCGCCGAAGTCGTCGCCGTTGAAGTCCGCCACGGGGTGGTGAACCGAGTCCCCGGCCGTCGCCGTCACGGCCGAGAAGAATGTGAGCAGACCGCCCGTCAACGCGGCCGCGGCGGCCGTCGCGAGGGCGATTCTCCGGTGCTTCTTGTGCATGCGGGATTCTCCTGCGGCATGCGGGGACGCCTGGCGGGCGTCCACAGTCAATGGGGTGCGCGTACCGCCCGTGTTCGCCGGGAGTTCTCCTCGGCTTTGCGGGCGGTTGGCGATCAGGAGACCCGTGGAGGGGGCGAAGGGTTGTACGTGACTTCAAGGAATTTATGAGGCTGATGGGACAGCTCGGCTCAGCTCGAAGTCGGCGACGGCGCACAGCAATAACGCGCACGTGACCGCAGCTGTGCGGGAACTCGCGCGGGATCGCTCACCCAAGGTCCAGGTCATCCTCCGTGATGTGCCGTGAGGTGCTGGTGTCCAAGCCCTCCGGGGAGCCCGGAAAGACCCAGAACCCCGTCGTACGGCGCGTGGCGGAACCGTCCTGGGGATGCCGGTTGCCGGAGGCGGCGACCACGTCGAGGCGGCCGTCGCCGTTTACGTCGAGCAGAGGCGGCTTGGAGATCAGGCGGTGGCGGATGTACTGCTTGTCGCCCTCTCCGGGGTCGCGGTTCTCTCCGTCCACACCTGTGGATTCCAGGTCGACCGCCTGGGGTTCGGTGGCTGGGGTGACGTGGGCGAGGTCCGGGATCAGGAAGACGAGCCCGTGGGCGCTGTTGATCGCGGGCGCGCTCAGTACGAGGTCGGGGCGTCCGTCGCCCGTTACGTCACCGACCGCTCGGCCCTCGGTGCCGCCGCAGCAGCGGGAGTTGAGACCGGGGAGGTCGGTCAGGGTGACCGGCGACGCGGAACTCGCCTTTCCTGGCGTGGAGTTGACGCTGACCGTGATCTTCTGGTCGTAGGCGAAGAAGCTCGCCTTGTACAGCTCGTCGTCGCCGTCCCCGTCCACATCCCCGGGATGCCCCGCGAACTCCTCGCCCTGCTCGGACTCCTGCGCCCGTACGAGCCCACGCGCCGTACCGCGGAAGTGGTGCACCCCTCGGACGCTCAGGTCGCCGTCGCCCTCGCTGTCCGGGTCGGTCCACTCGAACCACACGGTCAGCTCGGCGCGCCCGTCGCCGTCGTAGTCCTCGGAGGTGGACTGGTAGGGCGCGCTGTCGGCGGGGGTCGGTCCGGTGAGTTCGGCCTGGCGGGCCGGTTTGCCCGTACGGCGGTCGAAGGGGCCGTGGAAGACGACCCCGGCGGAACGGTCGGGGCCGCCGAGGCGGAAGACGTCGCCGCTGCCGTCCCCGTCGAAGTCGGCGACGCTGCCGAAGTCACCGCCCGCGGGACCGAGTTCGCGCAACGCCTCGCCGCTGATGGCGAGTTGACGTATGCCCGTGAGCCCGCGAGCCCCGCCCCACAGCGCGTACTGCTTGCCGTCGTTCACGGTGACCAGCAGATCGGTGAACCCGTCGCCGTCCAGGTCGGCGCGGTGCAGCCGGGGCATGTTGTCGGCGTCGCGGCCCGGGTGGCCGCCGTCCACGGTGAGGGTCGTACGGGTGCGGGGGTCGGGGCCGTCCGCCGAGCCGTACACGACGTAGACGGCGCCGGTGCGGGCGAGGGCCACGTCGTCGTAGCCGTCGCCGTTGAGGTCGCCCTCGCGGGGGCGGTCCTGTGGCTTTCCGGCGGCGGGGCGGTCGGGGCCCTGGGCGAGGGCGCCGAGCGTGAAGCCGGTGGAGGTGGAGTTCGGGGGCGTGGGGGCGGAGGGCGCCCCCGGCCCCGTACCCCTGCTTCCGCCGCCCCCGGAGCCCTCGCCAACCGTCTCGCAGCCGGCGACGGCGGCGCCCAGCAGGACGGCGCACGCGACCAGAACCGCACGCCTGGAACCCCTTGTCGCTCTCATTCCACGACAACACCCCATGCCCCCGGTTTGAACCAGGGCCATGGGGTGCTTCGTTATCCAGCCGTACCTGTTGCCGACGGGTTGCCGTTACCCGAACCGCTACTTCACCGGCTGCGGCTCCGGCTCGCTCTCCGACTCGGTCTCGCCCGCCGGCGGCTCGTCGTCGACCGGTGTCCTGACCGAGTCGAGCAGCAACTGGGCCACGTCCACGACCTGGATGGACTCCTTCGCCTTGCCATCGTTCTTCTTGCCGTTGACCGAGTCGGTCAGCATGACGAGGCAGAACGGGCAGGCCGTGGAGACGATGTCGGGGTTCAGCGACAGGGCCTCATCAACACGCTCGTTGTTGATGCGCTTGCCGATCCGCTCCTCCATCCACATCCGCGCACCACCGGCGCCACAGCAGAAGCCGCGCTCCTTGTGGCGGTGCATCTCCTCGTTCCTGAGGCCCGGGACCTTGCCGATGATCTCGCGCGGGGGCGTGTAGATCTTGTTGTGGCGGCCCAGGTAGCAGGGGTCGTGGTACGTGATCAGACCCTCGACGGGGGTTACGGGGATGAGCTTGCCCTCGTCGATGAGGTGCTGGAGCAGCTGGGTGTGGTGGATGACCTCGTAGTCGCCGCCGATCTGCGGGTACTCGTTGCCCAGGGTGTTGAGGCAGTGCGGGCAGGTGGCGACGATCTTCTTCGCGGACTTCGGCTTCTTCGACTCCGCGGTGAAGTTGCCCTCGTCGTCCATCTCCTCGCCGAACGCCATGTTCAGCGCGGAGACGTTCTCCATGCCGAGCTCCTGGAACAGCGGCTCGTTGCCGAGCCTCCGCGCCGAGTCACCCGTGCACTTCTCGTCGCCGCCCATGATCGCGAACTTGACGCCCGCGATGTGGAGGAGTTCCGCGAAGGCCTTCGTCGTCTTCTTCGCGCGGTCTTCCAGCGCGCCCGCGCAGCCGACCCAGTACAGGTACTCGACCTCGGACAGGTCCTCGATGTCCTTGCCGACCACCGGCACCTCGAAGTCGACCTCCTTGGTCCACTCCAGGCGCTGCTTCTTCGCGAGCCCCCAGGGGTTGCCCTTCTTCTCCAGGTTCTTGAGCATCGTGCCCGCCTCGCTCGGGAACGCGGACTCGATCATCACCTGGTAGCGGCGCATGTCGACGATGTGATCGACGTGCTCGATGTCGACGGGGCACTGCTCGACGCAGGCACCGCAGGTGGTGCAGGACCACAGCACGTCGGGGTCGATGACGCCGTTCTCTTCGAGGGTGCCGATGAGGGGCCGCTCGGCCTCGGCGAGAGCGGCGGCGGGCACGTCCTTGAGCTGCTCCTCGCTCGCCTTCTCCTCGCCCTCCATGGTCTTGCCGCCACCGGCCAGCAGGTACGGGGCCTTGGCGTGCGCGTGGTCGCGCAGCGACATGATGAGCAGCTTGGGGGAGAGGGGCTTGCCGGTGTTCCAGGCGGGGCACTGCGACTGGCAGCGTCCACACTCGGTGCAGGTGGAGAAGTCCAGCAGGCCCTTCCAGGAGAACTGCTCGACCTGGGAGACGCCGAAGACGTCGTCGTCACCGGGGTCGGTGAAGTCGATGGGCTTGCCGCCGCTGGTCATCGGCTGCAGCGCGCCGAGGGCCGTCGAGCCGTCGGCGTTGCGCTTGAACCAGATGTTGGGGAAGGCGAGGAAGCGGTGCCAGGCGACACCCATGTTGGTGTTCACCGAGACCGTGATCATCCAGATCAGCGACACACTGACCTTGATCATCGCGGTGAGGTAGATCAGGTTCTGGAGCGTGCCGGTGCTCAGCCCCTCGAAGGCGAGCACCAGTGGGTACGAGGCGAAGTACGCGGCCTCGTAGTGCTCCACGTGGTGGATCGCGCCCTCCAGGCCGCGCAGCGTGTAGATCGCGAGGCCGATGGTGAGGATGACGTACTCGACGAAGTACGCCTGCCAGGCCTTGGAGCCCGTGAACCGGGACTTGCGGCCGGCCCGGGAGGGCAGGCTGAGCAGCCGGATGACGATGAGTACGGCGATGCCGATGACGGTCATCACGCCGATGAACTCGATGTACATCTCGAACGGCAGGAAGCCGCCGATGACCGGGAGGGTCCAGTCGGCCTCGAAGAGCTGCCCGTACGCCTGCGCGAGGGTGGGCGGGAGGGTCAGGAAGCCGACCGCGACGAACCAGTGCGCGAAGCCGACGATGCCCCATCGGTTCATGCGTGTGTGGCCGAGGAACTCCTTGACCAGCGTCACGCTGCGGTCCCAGGGGTTGTCGGTCCGGCTGCCGGCGGGAACGGGCTGGCCGAGCTTGAAGTGCCGGACGAACTGGCCGACGGCACGCGCGAGCAGAGCAACGCCGATCACGGTCAGGACCAGCGACACGACGATCGCGGCGAGTTGCATTTGGGGCTCCTCGGGCCTGCGAGGGGTTTCGTCGAGGAGGTCCGCGGAGGCCGTCCCCGAGATTACTAAGCGGTAACTTACGTACTTCTCAGAGTACCCGCATCATGTGCCGCACTGTAGCCAGCGGCGCGGTGATCTGCGCTACTGAGGGTTGCCTCACCGCTCCGCTCGGGTTGGGCGGGTGGGTTCGTTGTCGGCTGCCGGTCCGTCGTGGCTGGTCGCGCAGTTCCCCGCGCCCCTGGGGTGCGTGGGTGGGTCGGGGTCGCGGGCCGGTGCGTCAGCCCGTCGCAGGGCGGGCATACGGCCCGGTGTTGGTACAGGGTGCGGGTTCTCCGAGACCGAAGCTACGCGACGGGCATGCGACGCACCGGCCCACGACCCCTCCCGCCGGAGGGCAAGTGCGGGTCCGTCGTGGCTGGGGGTGAGTGGAGCCGCAGGCTTTTCAGGGGCGCGGGGCTGTGTCAATTTGCGGCTCCGCCGCGTGGGCGCGACCGGCCACGACGAACCCGCACTCGCCCGTGAACCCCAACTCCCCGCCCCTTAGGCGAAAAACGGCCCCTGAAGCTAAGGTTCACATAAAAGTTGAGCCCATCTGACTCAGGCCTTTTGACCCAGCGGTCAGCGTCGTGCACACTTGAGTCTGTCCCACTCAAGTCAGCTGGAGGAAAAAACCATGGCACGTGCGGTCGGCATCGACCTGGGCACGACTAACTCCGTCGTCAGCGTTCTGGAGGGCGGTGAGCCCACCGTCATCACCAACGCCGAGGGCGCCAGGACCACGCCGTCCGTCGTCGCCTTCGCCAAGAACGGTGAGGTGCTCGTCGGCGAGGTCGCCAAGCGCCAGGCGGTCACCAACGTAGACCGGACCATCCGGTCCGTGAAGCGGCACATGGGCACGGACTGGAAGATCGAGCTCGACAACAAGCCGTTCAACCCGCAGCAGATCTCCGCCTTCATCCTGCAGAAGCTGAAGCGGGACGCGGAGTCGTACCTGGGTGAGAAGGTCACGGACGCGGTCATCACCGTCCCGGCGTACTTCAACGACTCGGAGCGGCAGGCCACCAAGGAGGCCGGCGAGATCGCGGGCCTGAACGTCCTGCGGATCGTCAACGAGCCGACGGCCGCCGCCCTGGCGTACGGCCTCGACAAGGACGACCAGACGATCCTCGTCTTCGACCTCGGTGGCGGCACCTTCGACGTCTCGCTGCTCGAGATCGGCGACGGCGTCGTCGAGGTGAAGGCCACGAACGGCGACAACCACCTCGGTGGTGACGACTGGGACCAGCGCGTCGTCGACTACCTGGTGAAGCAGTTCGCCAGCGGTCACGGCGTGGACCTGGGCAAGGACAAGATGGCCCTCCAGCGCCTGCGTGAGGCCGCGGAGAAGGCCAAGATCGAGCTGTCGTCCTCCACGGAGACCTCGATCAACCTGCCCTACATCACGGCGTCCGCCGAGGGCCCGCTGCACCTGGACGAGAAGCTCACCCGCGCCCAGTTCCAGCAGCTGACGGCCGACCTTCTGGAGCGCTGCAAGACGCCGTTCCACAACGTCATCAAGGACGCCGGCATTCAGCTCAGCGAGATCGACCACGTCGTTCTCGTCGGTGGCTCCACCCGTATGCCCGCCGTCGCCGAGCTCGTCAAGGAGCTGACCGCCGGCCAGGACGCCAACAAGGGTGTGAACCCGGACGAGGTCGTCGCCATCGGCGCCGCGCTCCAGGCCGGTGTCCTCAAGGGCGAGGTCAAGGACGTACTGCTCCTCGACGTGACCCCGCTGTCCCTCGGTATCGAGACCAAGGGAGGGATCATGACGAAGCTCATCGAGCGGAACACGACGATCCCGACCAAGCGCTCGGAGATCTTCACCACCGCCGAGGACAACCAGCCGTCCGTGCAGATCCAGGTCTACCAGGGCGAGCGCGAGATCGCGGCGTACAACAAGAAGCTCGGGATGTTCGAGCTGACCGGTCTGCCGCCGGCCCCGCGCGGTGTCCCGCAGATCGAGGTCTCCTTCGACATCGACGCCAACGGCATCATGCACGTGACCGCGAAGGACCTCGGCACGGGCAAGGAGCAGAAGATGACCGTCACCGGCGGCTCCTCGCTGCCGAAGGACGAGGTCGACCGGATGCGCCAGGAGGCCGAGCAGTACGCGGACGAGGACCACAAGCGCCGCGAGGCCGCCGAGTCCCGCAACCAGGGCGAGCAGCTCGTCTACCAGACGGAGAAGTTCCTCAAGGACAACGAGGACAAGGTCCCCGGCGAGGTCAAGACCGAGGTCGAGACCGCCGTCGAGGAGCTGAAGACCGCGCTCAAGGGCGAGGACACCGCCGAGATCCGTACGGCCACCGAGAAGGTCGCCGCGGTCTCGCAGAAGGTGGGCCAGGCCATGTACGCCGACGCTCAGGGCGCGCAGGCCGCGGGCGGTCCCGGCGGTCCTGAGGGTGCCGCCGACGGTGGCGCGCAGGCCAAGGCCGACGACGATGTCGTCGACGCCGAGATCGTCGACGAGGACCGGAAGGATGGTGCCGCGTGACGGAGGAGACCCCGGGTTTCGACGAGCAGCAGCCGCCGCAGGCTCAGCCTCAGCAGCCCGACGTCCCTTCCGGCGCCACCTCTGATGACGCGGAGCCGAAGGCCGCCCCTCAGGAGGGGGCGGCCCCGGCCGGGGACGCGGCAGCAGCCCAGACGGCAGCACAGCAGCAGGTAACGGCCCTGACGGCCCAGCTGGACCAGGTGCGTACGGCGCTCGGTGAGCGCACGGCGGACCTCCAGCGGCTCCAGGCCGAGTACCAGAACTACCGCCGCCGCGTCGAGCGCGACCGGATCACGGTCAAGGAGGTCGCCATCGCGAACCTCCTGACCGAGCTCCTGCCCGTACTCGACGACATCGGCCGCGCGCGGGATCACGGCGAACTGGTCGGCGGCTTCAAGTCGGTGGCCGAGTCGCTGGAGACCGTCGCGGCGAAGCTGGGCCTCCAGCAGTTCGGCAAGGAGGGCGAGCCCTTCGACCCGACGATCCACGAGGCCCTGATGCACAGTTACGCGCCGGATGTCACGGAGACGACGTGCGTGGCGATTCTGCAGCCTGGGTATCGCTTCGGCGAGCGCACCATCCGCCCCGCGCGGGTGGCGGTGGCCGAGCCGCAGCCGGGCGCGCAGACCGTCAAGGGCGACGAGACCGACGCGTCGGCGTCGTCCGACGCCGACGACAAGGAGAACGGTGGCCCGGACGAGGGCTGACGTCGGCGGCGTACGGGGCGTACGAATGAACGTACGGACCGTACGGCGCGTGAGAAGGAAGGAGGGACGTCGAGGATGAGCACCAAGGACTTCATCGAGAAGGACTACTACAAGGTCCTCGGCGTCCCCAAGGACGCCACCGAGGCCGAGATCAAGAAGGCGTACCGCAAGCTGGCCCGGGAGTACCACCCGGACGCCAACAAGGGGAACGCCAAGGCGGAGGAGCGCTTCAAGGAGATCTCCGAGGCGAACGACATCCTCGGCGACCCCAAGAAGCGCAAGGAGTACGACGAGGCGCGCACCCTCTTCGGCAACGGCGGCTTCAGGCCGGGGCCCGGCGCGGGCGCCGGCGGCACGTTCAACTTCGACCTGGGCGACCTCTTCGGAGGCGCACCCGGCCAGGGCGGGGCGGGCGGTGCCGGCGGCGGATTCGGCGGCGGCCTCGGTGACGTCTTCGGGGGCCTGTTCAACCGGGGCGGCGCCACGGGCACCGGCACGCGTACGCAGCCAAGGCGCGGCCAGGACATCGAGTCCGAGGTCACGCTCAGCTTCACCGAGGCGATCGAGGGCGCGACGGTTCCGCTGCGGATGTCCTCGCAGTCGCCCTGCAAGGCCTGTTCGGGCACCGGCGACGCGAACGGCACACCGCGCGTGTGCTCGACGTGCGTCGGCACGGGACAGGTGGCGCGCGGTTCGGGCGGCGGTTTCTCGCTCACCGATCCGTGCCCCGACTGCAAGGGCCGCGGTCTGCTGGCGGAGACCCCCTGCGAGATCTGCAAGGGCAGCGGCCGGGCCAAGTCGTCGCGCACGATGCAGGTCCGGATCCCCGCGGGCGTCAGCGACGGCCAGCGCATCCGGCTGCGCGGCAAGGGCGCGCCGGGTGAACGGGGCGGTCCGGCGGGCGACTTGTACGTCATCGTGCACGTGGGCGCCCACCCGGTCTTCGGCCGCAAGGGCGACAACCTCACGGTGACGGTGCCGGTGACGTTCGCCGAGGCGGCGCTGGGCGGAGAGGTCCGGGTGCCGACCCTGGGCGGGCCGCCGGTCACCCTGAAGCTGCCGCCGGGCACGCCCAACGGGCGGACGATGCGCGCCCGCGGCAAGGGCGCGGTCCGCAAGGACGGCACCCGCGGGGACCTGCTGGTCACCGTCGAGGTCGTGGTCCCCAAGGACGTGACGGGCAAGGCGCGTGACGCGCTCGAGGCGTACCGCGAGGCCACCGTGGGCGAGGATCCACGGGCCGAGCTGTTCCAGGCGGCGAAGGGAGCATGAGGACACCATGGATGGCCGTCGACGCAACCCGTACGAGCTGACCGAGGAAACCCCGGTGTACGTCATCTCGGTGGCGGCCCAGCTCTCCGGTCTGCATCCCCAGACCCTGCGCCAGTACGACCGCCTCGGCCTGGTCTCCCCCGACCGCACGGCCGGACGGGGCCGGCGTTACTCGGCCCGCGACATCGAACTGCTGCGCACGGTCCAGCAGTTGTCGCAGGACGAGGGCATCAACCTGGCCGGCATCAAGCGCATCATCGAGCTGGAGAACCAGGTAGCCGCCCTCCAGTCCCGCGTAGCGGAACTGCAGGCGGCCCTGGAAGGCGCCGCCGCGGCGATGCAGCAGCGAGAGGCCGCGGTCCACGCCTCGTACCGCCGCGACCTGGTCCCGTACCAGGACGTGCAGCAGACGAGCGCACTGGTGGTGTGGCGGCCGAAGCGCCAGCAGTCGGACTAGGGACAGCGCAACAGCGTTGAGGGGCCCGGAGGTTGATCGTCGATCCTCCGGGCCCCTTCATGTCGTACGACACCGGAGGCGTACGACTCCGAAGGGGGCCTTCGTGCCGGGCGGCACCCTCAGGGGATGAGGTCGCCGATCGCTTCGACCGTGAGCATCCACATGGGTTGCGCGCCGGTGCCGAACGCGGCGGCGAGCGCATACCCGAGAGCCGCGTCAGTGGCCTCCACCCGGGCGCCCTCCTTCCACTCGGCCAGGACATGCCCGTCGCCCTCCGAGGTGAAGTCCCCGATGTGCTTCCTGTCCTTCAGCAGCCGGCTGCCCGCGACGGAGTCGGGCACCAGCCGGTAGGCGTGGCCCGCGTGCCGGACGTCGATGCGGTACGAGCGCCGGGTCAGCCGTCCCTTCGCAGGCCTGACGACCGCCTCCTGGCCGTCGACGTCCAGGGTGAGCCGGTCGCCCTTCCGGGTGCCGATCGGGATGTGCTCCTCGGTCCTGGTCCCGGCGACACGGCGCAGGACGATCTCGGGAACCGCCGTTCCCCCGATGGCCAGTTCGCCCTTCTCAGGGTCCAGCCAGACGCTCAGTTCGCCGAACAGGTCGTCCTGGGCGAGGGTTTCGACGGGCATGCGCTTCCTTTGCCGCGGGCACGTGAGTTCGGACAGCGTACGTCGTCGATCACCGCCCCGCCGCCTGCCAGAGCGTCACCGCCAGGGCGATGCAGGACGTGAGGGCGGCCAGGGACGGGAGGGGCCAGCGGGCGCGTTCCAGGGCTTCGAGGCGGGTCTCGTGTTCGTCGAGGGTCTTGTCGGTCTGGTCGGCGCGCTGGAGGAGGAGGGCGAGGTCGCCACGGGTGGTGGCGAAGCCGACGTCGACCGAGCGGCGCAGGCGTTCCAGCTCCAGCGCGACTTCGTCGGCCTCAGTCGTCGTCATGGTCGGCCTCCGCTCCGGCGTCCTCGCGCAGCAGCCGGTCCGTACGAAGCGTCGTTCTGCGCGTGGCATCGGTCATCGTGGTGCTCCTCTCTTCTCCGCTCTTCTTCGCGCGTCTCCGCTCTTCTTCGCTCCGAGTGTGGGAACATGTGTTCGATAACAGGGAGCGAGCGAACAGACTGGCATGATGCGAGCGCGTACGCAAGTGACTACCCTCCGTGGAGGCGGGCGCAATGGTGACGCTCCAAGCCGTACGCCAACTGCCGCTGATCTGGCGGCCGTTGCCGAATCTCCACCGTTACGCGCGAGCGCGCACACACCTTGGTGCGAGGGCGGTCGGTACGTTGTCCGCGCGACGAGGGGAGAGCGGACATATGCGTTCCAGCTCAGGGGCCGATGCCCATACAGATCGCAGATACCGGGCCGAGGGGCTCGACGAGTTCGCCGGCTGGATCGAGGAGTTGCTGCGCGACCGTGGCTACGACATCGACAGCCCGCGTGGTGGCGGTCGTTCGAAGCTCGCCGACGATGCCGGGGTGCACCGGGCCGCCGTGAGCCGGCTGTTGCAGCGTCAGTCCATGCCGGACCTGGAGACGATGCGGCGTATCGCGGCCGTACTCGGCGTCCCGCTCCGCGAGATGCTCATCCGCTCGGGGCGGCTGACGGAGGACGACCTGCCGGTCGTCGCGGGCGGCGGGCACCCGGCGGCCGGGGACGGCCATGCGGTGCTGAGCCCCGAGGAGGCGGCTCGCAGGATGGGTGTGCCGCCCGAACTGCGGGAGCTGTTCGCCAAGGTGGCGAGGCAGTTCCTGCCGGAGGGCGGTTGACGCGAGGGAGTCGAGGGAGTGCGGAATGGGGAATCCGGGCGGCGGCAGTCGCGGTGACGAGGCGGAACGCGTCTCCAGGCTGGTGGGCGAACTGCTCATCGGGCTCGGCGAGAAGCTCCGGGCGGCCGGCCCGGAGGGCGTCCGCGTGCTCACCGAGGAGGAACTGCAACGGCAGCAGCTGAACTGGTTCCGCGCCGGCTGGCACGAGCACGCTCGCGCGACGCAGCCGCAGTCCTCCGGCGCGCACACCGAAGCCCCTCCCGGGTCCGGCCCCAACTCCTGTACCGACGACGGCGATCGGCGCCAACACCCCGACAGCGAGCACTTCCCGCTGCCCCCGGCCCGCCTCCTCCGCTTCCCGGAACGCCCTCCGGACGACGTGTACGAGGGCTACGACGGGGACTGACTCAGGACTCAGGAGGCGCCGACTCGCTCGTAGCGCAGCAGTACGAGGCCGTTGCCGAAGGTGTGGGTCTCGGCGAGGCGGAGCTGGGTGGTGACGTCCGCTTCCGGGAAGAGGGGACGCCCGCGGCCCAGGATGACCGGGACGACGTAGAGCAGGTACTCGTCGATCAGGTCGAGCCGGCGGAACTCCGCCGCGATCCCCGCGCCGCCGACTCCGAGGTCGCCGCCGGGCTGCTCCTTCAGCGCCCTGACCTCCTCGGGTACGACTTCCCGTACGACGGTCGTGTTCCAGTCTGCGGGACCCGGCTCCAGGGTGCGCGAGTACACGATCTTCGGCATGTCCCGGTAGATGGCCGCGAACTCGCGCACGGGCTCCGCAGCCGAAGGATCCTTGTCGGCTGTCGGCCAGTAGTCGACCATCAGCTGGTGCATGACCCGCCCGTGCAGGAAGCCGCCCATCGGTTTGATGCGCTCGTTGAAGTAGCGGTGCACCTCGTCGTCGACCAGGTGCCAGTCCAGCTCGCCGTTCGGGCCCGCGAAGTAACCGTCGAGGGATACGGACAGACTCAGCGTGATCTTGCGCATCGGGACTCCTGGGGCTCGCGGATACTGGACGGAGTGGCG
The DNA here is from genome assembly GCF_000716805.1 of Streptomyces yerevanensis. Taxonomy (NCBI): domain Bacteria; kingdom Bacillati; phylum Actinomycetota; class Actinomycetes; order Kitasatosporales; family Streptomycetaceae; genus Streptomyces; species Streptomyces yerevanensis. The sequence goes on from NZ_JNWJ01000021.1 coordinate 20,972, forward strand.
GCCGGTGGACGGGCGGGTGGACATACGGCCGGTCGGATTGGTGAACTGTCGATAGACAGGCCACCACGCATGCTCCATCTCCGCCCGCAGATCCTCCAGACCTTCACCTCTGCGTCTTCACAATGAGCACACAGAGTGCTGTTGCGATCTCGTTAACCGGAATTCCTTGACGCTATTGACAAGCCCGCGTTGGCTTTTGGTCACCAGGGTCGCAAAGCTGTGCCCTCGTCCGAAAGACACCAGAAGTGAGCAATCGTATGCGTCGTATCGCCATATCCCTGGCCGTGTCCACCATGGCTCTCTCGCTCGCCTCCTGCGGTGTGCTCGACAGCGACACGGAGGGCGGCTCGGCGGAACCGACCAGGGGCGACGACATCACGGTGGGCCTGCTGCTGCCGGAGAAGGAGAACCAGCGCTACGACAAGTTCGACCACCCCATCATCAAGAAGAAGGTCGACGAGCTGACCAAGGGCAAGGGCGAGGTCGTATACGCCAATGCCGACCAGGACGCCGCCGAGCAGAAGAAGCAGCTTCAGCGGATGGTCGACGACAAGGTCGACGTGGTGCTCCTGGACGCGGTGGACGCCAAGGACATCGCGGACGGCGTACAGAAGGCGAAGGACGCGGACGTCCCCGTCATCGCGTACGACCGGCTGGCTGAGGGCCCCATCGACGCGTACATCTCCTTCGACAGCCAGCAGGTCGGGGAGGTGCAGGGCAAGGCCCTCGCCGAGACCCTGGACGGCGGCAAGTCCCAGAAGATCGTCATGATGAACGGCGCGGTCACCGACCCGAACGCGGCCCAGTTCAAGAAGGCCGCCCTCGCCGAGCTGGGCGACAAGGTGACCATCGCCAAGCAGTACGACACCAAGGACTGGAAGCCCTCGAACGCGCGGGCCAACATGATGGCCGCGATCTCCTCCATCGGCGCCGAGAACATCGACGGGGTGTACTCCGCCAACGACGGCATGGCCGGCGGCATCGTCTCCGCCCTGAAGGCGGCCGGTGTGACCAACCTGCCGCCGATCACCGGCCAGGACGCGGAACTCGAGGCGGTGCAGCGCATCGTCTCCGGCGAGCAGTACATGAGCGTCTACAAGCCGTACCCCGAAGAGGCCGAGACCGCCGCCGAGCTGGCCGTGGCTCGCGCCCACGGCTGGGGCATCGAGTTCGACGCCCTCACCCGCGACAAGGTCGACAGCCCGACGAAGAAGGACATCCCGGCGCACCTCGTCCTCGTCTCCCCCCTGATGAAGGACAACATCAAGGACACGGTCATCGACGACGGCATCTACAAGGTCTCGGACATCTGCACCTCGGAGTACGAGGCGGCTTGCGAGGAGATCGGCCTGAAGAAGTAAGGGTTCTGAGGCGGGGCTTCTGGAGCGGATCTTCAGCTCTCGCCCTTGAGATGCCTCAGGAGGCGGCCGAAGACGCGAACGGGGCGGCGTACGCCGACGTGGTGTCGGTGTACGCCGCCCTGGGGCGGGTCGGGGGTGCGGGAGATGGCCCGCGTTGTCATGGCGGTTACTTCGGGTCGCTGTTGAACTTCGAGGCCGACCAGAAGTAGCCGAGCACCGCGAGGCCCAGGCACCAGGCGACCGCGAGCCACCCGTTGTGGCCGATCTCGCTGCCGAGCAGCAGGCCGCGCAGGGTCTCGATGGCGGGCGTGAACGGCTGGTACTCGGCGATCGGCTGGAACCAGCCCGGCATCGTGTCGACCGGGATGAAGGCGCTGGACAGGAGCGGCAGCAGGATCATCGGCATCGCGTTGTTGCTGGCGGCCTCGGCGTTCGGGCTGATCAGGCCCATGCCGACGGCGACCCAGGTGAGCGCCATGGCGAAGAGCACGAGCAGGCCGAACGCCGCCAGCCACTCCAGGGCCGTGGCGTCCGTGGATCTGAAGCCGATGGCCACGCCGACGGCCCCGACGAGGATCACGCTCATCACGCACTGCAGCACGCTGCCGACGACGTGCCCGATGAGCACCGAGCCGCGGTGGATCGCCATCGTGCGGAAGCGGGCGATGATGCCCTCGGTCATGTCGTTGGAGACGGACACCGCGGTCCCGATCGTGGTGCTGCCGATGGTCATCAGCAGCAGGCCCGGCACGATGTAGGCGATGTACGCGGAGCGGTCCGCGCCGCCGCCTCCGATGCCCGCGCTCATCACGTCGCCGAAGATGTAGACGAAGAGGAGCAGGAGCATGACCGGGGTGAGCAGCAGGTTCAGGGTGAGGGACGGGTAGCGCCGGGCGTGCAGGAGGTTGCGGCGCAGCATCGTGGACGAGTCGCGTACGGCGAGGGAGATCCGGGCCGGGCGGGCGGGAGCCAGGGGGGTGCTCATCGGACGGTCTCCTTGGGCTGGGTGGTCTGGTTGGGGACGTTGGCGGTGCCGGTCAGGGCGAAGAACACGTCGTCGAGGTCGGGGGTGTGCACGGTCAGCTCGTCCGCCTCGATGCCGGCCGAGTCCAGCCAGTCGAGGATGGCGCGCAGGGACGTGGCCGCCGGGGATGAGCCGCTTCAGCTCCTCGGCTGTGCCTTCGGCGGCGATCTTGCCGTCGTTGAGCACGGCGATGCGGTCGGCGAGTTCGTCGGCCTCCTCCAGGTACTGGGTGGTGAGGAAGACGGTGACACCGCCCGTGACGAGTTCGCGGATGATGCCCCACATGTTGTGGCGGCTGCGTGGGTCCAGGCCGGTGGTGGGCTCGTCGAGGAAGATGATCCGCGGGTTGCCGACCAGGGTCATGGCGATGTCGAGGCGGCGCTTCATGCCGCCGGAGTAGGTGGAGGCGGGCTTCTTCGCGGCCTCCACCAGGTCGAAGCGTTCCAGGAGTTCGGCGGTGACCTGCCGTCCCTCGCGTTTGGACAGGTGGTGCAGGTCCGCCATGAGGAGCATGTTCTCCTCGCCGGTGATCAGGCCGTCGACGGCGGAGAACTGGCCGGTGACGCCGATCGCGGCCCGCACGGCCTGCGGGTCGGCGGCCAGGTCGTGGCCGCCGACGTGCAGGTCGCCGGCGTCGGCGGTGATGAGGGTGGAGAGGATCTTGACGGCGGTGGTCTTGCCGGCACCGTTCGGACCGGTGGATGGTCAGGCCGGCCGCGGCGCCGTCGGTGTTCTTCAGGGCGTTGTTAATCCGGCCGTAGCCGGTGCCGGCGTCCAGGGAGGCGGAGACTCCGGCCGCGGCGCTGACCGACACGTTGCCCATCTGGGTGCGCAGCACGAGGGTGCCGGAGAGGGCCTCGGCGATGTTGATGTCGCCCTTTTGGGTGCTGATCTCCGCGGGGCCGCCCAGGCGGCCGACCGAGACGTCGCCGTCGAGGACGGTGAGGCGGGCGCTTGCTGCCTCGTCGAGCTTGACCGAGCGGTAGCCGTCCGCGAAGGCGACGTCGCCGAGCCGTCCGACGCCGCGGAACTCGGCGGCGGCCGACTTCGCCTCGACGCGGGAGCCAGCCGGCAGTTGGACGGTCACCTCGACGGATCCGGTGTGGCCGAGGATCCGGTTCTTCGCCTCCGGGGCCTGGATCCGCAGGACGCCGTCGCTGTAGGAGACCTCGATCTCCTCGGCCGCCTTCACGTCGCGGCTCTTTGAGGCGTTGGCGGGCAGGACCTCGACCGTGGTGTCGGTCCGGTCGGCGGCGATGAACTGGATGCGTCCGGCGGGGATGTCCAGGACGGCGGAGATCGGGGCGGGGGTGGCGAACTTCTGCATCGTGCTCTCCTTCGGTTCGTTTTTCCGACGAAGGAAAAGCTACGTTGCGTTCAATGAGTAGGCAACAAGGTCGTTGCGAGGAATCGCTATCAATGCAGGTCAAAGCTTAGAAATCGTTGCAACGGTTCTGAATTTAATGCAACGCCACCTCTTGTTCGTTGCAATGAATTGAGGGTGAACGCTATGCCGGAGGCACCAAACCCAAAAGGCCCCGCCAAGGGCTTCGTGATCGGTGAGGGGATCACGGGCCCGAAGCGGGGCTGAGGCGCGGGAGGCGCGGGACGGGTTGGGCGGATTCTGCTGTGTGACAGGTCACGGAGTCAGCGGATGTGAGATCCGGCCCGAGGCCTCGTCTATTTCGTCGTGGGCCTTGGTGAGGAGTTTCATGGCCAGTTCGTTCAGGGCCCTGGCTCCCGCCACCTCTTCGCCCACCCTCGGCTGGTTGGAGTCGGAGGGGTGGCGTTTGGCGTAGCCGTGGGCCCGTACCTCGCTTCTGTCGGGGAGTCGTACGAGGGCGGCGGCGCGGGTGCGCTGGTCGTCCTCGTCGAATTCCAGCTCCACGTGCCATCCGACAGCCGTGTGCGTCATCGCGATCACCTCCGGAGACGGCCGGCTACACAGATAACAACAGCTTCCGCCCGCCCGCCCCGGTTACGCCACTCGCGTGAACTCCACCATCACCTCCGGTGGCCCTCCGGCCACTCCCCGGTACACGCCCTTGTGCGGCGTCACGTCGTCGTAGTCGCGGCCCCGGCCCACGACCACGTGGGACTCGTCGGCGCGTACCCGGTTGGTGGGGTCGTAGCCGGTCCAGTCGCCCGCCCAGTACTCGACCCAGGCGTGGCTCTGGCCTTCGACGGGGCGGTGGAGTTCCGCGTCGCGTTCGGGGTGGAGGTAGCCGGAGACATAGCGGGTGGGCAGGCCGAGGGCGCGCAGCAGGCCCGCCGTCAGGTGCGCTATGTCCTGGCAGACGCCGGCGCCCTGCTCCCAGGCCTCGGCGGCGGCGGTGTTCACGCCGGTGGAGCCCGGGATGTACCTGACGTGGTCGGCGACCAGCGACGAGACCGCCACCGCCGTCTCGTGCGGGTCCAGGCCGGCCGCCGCCGCACGCGCCCGCTCGACGAGTGCGTCGGGCATGGCCGTACGCGAGGTCGGCGTCGCGTACTCCAACAGGCGGGATTTCGCCACCAGTTCGGCCACCTCCGCCCACGTCGGAGCCGCCTGGAGCCCGCCCGGCGGGGCCGTCTCCACCAGGCTCACCGCCGTGATCGTCAGGTTCGCGTGCGGTTCCATCAGGTCGAAGCCGGTGACCTGGGTGCCCCAGTAGTCCCAGTACGACCAGGTCGGGGTGGAGGGGTTCACGAGGACGCGGGCGTCCAGCGTGGTCTGGCCCGGAAGCGTCAGCGGGGTCATGCGGACCTCGTTGTGGGAGCGGACCGCGGCCTGGGCGTACGACACCTTCGTGGTGTGCCGGATGCGGAGTCGGCGCGTCATGGCGTACTCACGCTCCTTCCTGGGCCCACTCGACGGGCCCCTGGTACGGGAAGAACTTCTCCGCGACCGCCTCGGCGGAAGTCATGCAGGACGTCTGCAACTCGCGCAACAGGGACGGGAGTACGTCCTCCAGGGCGCCGGAGTCCTGATACTCCAGGCGCGTACGCATCCGGCCGATCGGCCGCCGCGCCGGATCCTGGCGCTGACGCCCCAGCGCCGCCAGGCACTCCTCCGCTGTGGTCAGGGCGTGCAGCACCGAACGCGGGAACTCCCGGTCCATGATGAGGAATTCAGCCACGCGGGCCGTGTCCCCGAAGCCGCCGTACACCCGCGCGTACGCCTCGTCCGCCCCGCTCGCGCTCAGCAGCGTCGGCCAGTCCGGCGCGTGGGGGGCGTCCAGGACCCGTACGGACAGCAGCCGTACGGTCATGTCCACCCGCTCCAGGCTCCGGCCGAGCACCACGAAACGCCAGCTGTCGTCGCGGCTCATCGTCGAGTCGGCCAGTCCGAAGAAGAGCGCGGCCCGGCGGCGTACGAGTTCGAGATAGGCGTACGGGCCGGTGCGGCGGGCTGCCATGCGCTGGTCGGCGAGGGCGTGCCAGGTGGAGTTGAGGCACTCCCACATCTCCGAGGACACGGCTTCACGGGCGCTCCTCGCATTCAGACGCGCGGCCCCGAGCGCCCCCTCGATGGAGCAGGTCGAGCGCGCGTCGAAGGCCAGCTGGTCCAGTACCTGCTGCATGTCGACGCGTTCGTCCCCCGCGTCGACGCCGAGGATCGCGTACAGCGAGCGGCAGGCCACGTCCTCATCCCGCCAGGGGTCCTCGAGGAGCCGGTGCAGATACGCGTCGAGGATGCGGCCGGTGGCGTCCGCGCGCTCGACGTACCGGCCCGTCCAGGTCAGTGCTTCGGCGATGCGGGAGAGGATCACGTCGTTCACGGCCGTACCTCCTCGATCAGTGTTCGCTCCGTCCGGGGGTGTCCGGTGCGTGGTGGTCACTGCTGTTGCGCCCCTTCCTGCGAGACGAGGCGCTCCCCGTCGGGGCCGAGCTGGCGCGGGACGACGTCCGGTACGGTGCTGGGCTCCTCCGGTCGTGGCCCGCCCGTCGGCCCGTCGGCGAGTACCCAGGTGTCCTTGGAGCCGCCGCCCTGGCTGGAGTTGACGATGAGGTTGCCCTCCTGGAGCGCCACCCGGGTGAGCCCGCCGGGCAGCACCCACACATCGCTGCCGTCGTTCACGGCGAACGGCCGCAGATCGATGTGGCGCGGCGCCATCCGGTCGCCGGAGAGGGTGGGGGAGGTGGACAGGGCGACGGGACGCTGAGCGATCCACCCGCGCGGATCGGCGATCACCTCTTTGCGTACGCGATCCAGCGTGGCCTTGTCCGCATGCGGACCGATCACGATGCCCTGGCCGCCCGCCCCGTCGACCGGCTTCACGACCAGTTGGTGGAGCTGGTCGAGGACGGCCTCCAGCTGCCCTGGTTCTTCGGGGCGAAACGATTCGACATTGGGGATGACCGGTTCCTCGGCGAGGTAGTAGCGGATGAGATCCGGTACGTACGTGTAGAGGAGCTTGTCGTCCGCGATGCCGTTGCCGACGGCGTTCGCGAGTGTGATGTTCCCGGCCTGGGCCGCGTTCATGATGCCCGGGCAGCCGATGACGGAGTCGGGGCGGAAGTGGAGCGGGTCGAGGAAGTCGTCGTCGAGCCGCCGGTATACGACATGGACCGGCATCTCGCCGCGCGTCGTCCGCATCCAGACACGGTTCCCGCGGCACACGAGATCGTGGCCCTCGACCAGTTGCACGCCCATCAGCCGGGCCAGCAGGGCGTGCTCGAAGTAGGCGGCGTTGTTCGGGCCCGGGGTGAGGACGACGACGCGCGGATCGCCGACCCCGTCGGGCGCCGCCGCGCGCAGCGCCGCGAGCAGGCGCTGCCCGTAGCCGTCGACCGGACACACATGCTGCTCGGCGAAGAGGGAGGGGAAGATCCGGGTCATCGCGCGCCGGTTCTCGATGACGTACGAGACCCCCGACGGCACCCGTACGTTGTCCTCCAGGACCCGGAAGTCGCCCGCCTCGTCGCGTACGAGATCGATGCCGGCGACATGGATGCGTACCCCGCCCGGCGGCTCCACGCCGTGCGCGGCCCGGTGGAAGTGCCCGGAGTTGAGGAGGAGTCTCCAGGGGACGACTCCGTCCTCGAAGGCCCGGCATGGCCCGTACGCGTCGGCGAGATAGGCCTCGAGCGCCCTGACCCGCTGGGAGACCCCGCGCTGGATCAGATCCCATTCGAGGGCGTCGAGAACCCGGGGTACGAGGTCCAGCGGCCAGGGTCTTTCCTCGCCCGCGAAGGCATAGGTGACGCCGCGGTCCGTGAACGCGCGGGCCATCTGGTCGGCCCTGAACCGGAGTTCGGCCGGTTCCATCGGTTGGAGTGCTGCCAGTACCGGCTCATAGGCGGTCCTGACCTCACCCGGCCGCTCAAACATCTCGTCCCACGCGTCGGCCAACGCGTATGCGTCAAATATGTCCGCCATGGCCTGACGGTAGGTGCGGCAGGTAACGGGGCGATCACTTGGGGATTTCGAGCAGCTCACGGGGGTGATCGTGGGGTGGGGCGCCAACTGCGCCGATGACGTGCAGGGGTCAATGATAAGCACACCTATAATAGATGCCCTGGTCATTGAACCCTGGCAGCAGGACGCGGCACATTGGAGGCCCTGTGATTCCCAAGCCCGAGAAACCCGAGACCATGTTCGACCGCGACTTCGAGTGGGCCGAGCTCGTGCGCTACGCGGGTTATCAGGGCCCCGAGGCCACATTGGGCGTGGTGTCCGGGCGGCGGAGGCAGGGCAAGACCTTCCTGCTGGACGGGGTGTGCCGGGCGACCGGTGGGTTCTTCTTCGCAGCCAGCGAGGCCACCGAGGCCGAATCGCTGCGGCAGTTCGGCGCGGCGATGGCCCGGTTCAAAGGGCGGCGGACGCCGTACCGGTTCGCGCACTGGGACGAGGCCGTCGAGGCGATGATGCGGCTCGCGACGCCGGACACCGGACCACTGCCCGTTGTACTCGACGAGTTCCCGTTCCTGGTCAAGGCCTCGCCCGAGCTGCCGTCCCTGCTCCAGCGCGCCCTCGGGCCGCAGGGGCGCCGGGAGGGCGGGCCCGTCCGGCTGCTGCTGTGCGGATCGGCGCTGTCCTTCATGGGCAACCTGCTCTCCGGTACGGCGCCGCTGCGCGGCCGGGCGAGCCTGGAACTGGTCGTGCCGACGCTCGACTACCGGTCCGCCGCCCGGTTCTGGGGCGTCGAGGACCCCCGCCTGGCTCTCGTACTCAACTCCGTGGTGGGCGGCACCCCCGCCTACGGCCGTGAGTTCGTGCTCGGCGACACCCCCGCCGACCTCGACGACTTCGGCCCCTGGATACTGCGCAACGTCCTCAACCCCGGCCGCCCTCTCTTCCGCGAGGCACGCTTCCTCCTCGCCGAGGAGCCGGACCTGCGCGACACCGCGCTCTACCACGGCGTTCTCGCGGCCATCGCCCAGGGCAACCACACCCGGGGCGGCATCGCGAGCTTCCTGGAGCGCAAGTCCACCGACCTCGGACACGCGCTGACCGTTCTGGAGGACACCGGCCTGATCATGCGCGATCCGGACGCCTTCCACGGCAAGCGTTCCGCCTACCGGATCGCCGAGCCCATCCTCACCTTCTACTACGCCGTCATGCGCCCGGAGTGGAGCGACCTGGAACGGCCGGGACAGGCACTGGCCGTCTGGGAGCGGTCGCAGTCCACCTTCCGCAGCAAGGTCGTCGGCCCGCACTTCGAGCAGATCTGCCGCACATGGGCCCGCTGGTACGCCTCCGCCGACACCCTGGGGGGACACCGAACCCGCGTCGAGTCGGGCACAGTCGCGGACCCCACGGCCAAGACCAGCCACGAGGTCGACCTGGCGGTCTTCGGACGCACGGACGACGGCCGCGAGACCTTGCTGGCCATCGGCGAGGCCAAGTGGAACGAGACCATGGGCACAGGCCACCTCGACCGACTCCGCCACATCCGCGAACTGTTGCGCAAGCGCTCGGGCACGGACGCCGCCGGTACGCGGCTGCTGTGCTTCAGCGGGGCGGGGTTCAGTGATGGCCTCCGGGCCGCTGCTGGTGCGGATTCGTCCGTCCAGTTGATTGACCTCGAGCGGTTGTACCGAGGGGAGTGAGCCGGGGCTACGGGCGGATCGCGGGCCGCCGAATGGACGCGTGCGTGCCGCCGACACCAGATCTGCGGCGCTGCTCTCGTAGGGCCGTCAGGACGCGGTGGTCGCTGAACGCCTCGGTATCAAGTGGCGCTTCGCCGGAGGTGGTCGAGGAGAGCGGCGAGGCCCTGCGGGGCGGTGGTGAGTACGGTGCGGGGGTCGTCGCTCTCGCGGAGGCGGATCGTTCCGTCGGGGGAGGCGGCGAGGTATATGCAGTTCGCCTGGTCCTCGCTGAACGACGACTTCTGCCAGGTCGGTTCGTGCATGGTCAGGCCTCCTGAAGGCTGTAGAGCAGGTGTTGCACCAGAGTCAGGGAATCACGGGACTCGTGTGCAACCGCCGGTACCGCGGGGTCCAGAGGTGGCAGGGATGCCGAGCGAAGACGGTCGAAACGCGCCTGGTACTTCAGGAGCGCCTCGCTTTCATGGATGTAGAGCGAGCCGGCCGGGTTCTCGACGAGGACCGTCTGCAGGGCCGACTTGTGGGATTCGGTGAGCAGAAACGGGGTGCTGAAGGCCGGCAGCCCCTCGGCCGTGAAAGGCAGCACCTGGATCGTGACGTTCGGCATTTCCGCCATGCGGATCAGGTGCAACAGCTGCCTGCGCATGACAGCCGCGCCGCCGAACCGCACGTGCAGGGCAGCCTCGTGGATCACGGCGTACAGGGCAGGGGGTTCTGCCTGTGTCAGGACCTGTTGCCGCTTCATGCGGAACTGAACCGCCTTGTCCAAGTCCTCGTGCGGGCGCTCGCTGGACTGGAAGATGGAGCGTGTGTACTCCTGCGTCTGCAGGATGCCCGGGATGAACAGGGACTCGTACGAGAAGAGAGCGTCGGCCGCCGCTTCGAGCTCCGCCAGATCCAGGACGGGTTGACTCAGCGTGCGGCGGTACTCGGTCCACCACCCCTTCCCGTTGGCCTCACTCATCGCGACCAAGGCCTCGATCAAGGGTTCCCGTGTGCACCCATAAGCGTGGCAAAGGGCGCGCAGCTTGTCCGTCGGGATTGCCGTCCGGCCCGCCTCGACGTGTCCGAGGTGGGCGCGGCCCATGCCGATGAACTCCCCGCCCTCCGTCACAGAATGGCCTGACGCCTCGCGCAGCTTGCGCAACTCTGCCCCGAGGCGCCGCTGTCGCTCTGTCGGGCTGGTGCGGAGTGCCAACGTGGTTCCTCTTCCCGTGGGACGCGGGGGCTTTTGCCCTGGTCGGCCTCATCGCCGTACGTACCGTGATCGCGTTGCTTGTGCCTCTAGTACGCCAAGCCCACACTTGAGGAGGAGGTGCCGCCATGACCGCTCTTGCGCACGAGAGGCCCGAGACCATGCCTGAGATCAGGACCGAGTCCGTGTCCCCCGCCGAGAACGGCCCCGACCTGGACGAGGTCCTGTGGCAGGCATGGAAGGCCATGGAACTCCCCGAGGGCTACCGCGCCGAGATCATCGAGGGAGCCATCGAGGTGTCGCCCACCGCCCGCCGTTCGCACGGCCTGATCACCAACCGTGTGCGAAGGGCCCTGGACAAGTTCCTGGACGGCGGCGAGTACGCCTGTCACCAGGACGTGAATGTGATCCACAAACGCAAGGCATGGATTCCGGATGCCTTCGTCGCACCGGAGGACACCGAGCAGTGCGGTGACGAGGACGACCTCGGAGTCACAGCCGAGTCCGTGTGCCTGATCGTCGAAGTCGTCTCTCCGGGCAGCCGCAACCAGGCCCGGGACCGAGCGCGGAAGCGCCGGGAGTACGCACGCGCCGGCATCCCCGTCTACGTCACCATCGACGACTTCGATGACCAGGGCTCCGTCACCTTGTTCACCGGACCGCGTCCCGACAAGGCCGACTGGGACGACATCCACCGCGTCCCCTACGGCACCGAAGTAACCATTCCCGAGGGCCCCGCCAAGGGTTTCGTGATCGGCGTGGCGATCACCGGACCCAGGCGGGGATGAGCGGGTCGGGCAGCCGATGGGGGCATACGGCGTGATCCACTCATGGCCGAGATCGTGCTGATGTCAGATCCGAGGATTGCCGACGACGGCATCCGTGAAGGGTCGTGCATCATTCCGGGTCGCCTCGAAAGCGGCGTCTTTCCTCGTCGCCTCACGGGAGTCACTGTCCCCGTACGAGACCAGAACCACTGCCAGAACGGCAAGCAGGACCGCCCCTAAGGCTTTCGTTCAGGGAGTGGTCCTTCCCATCTGATCAGTTGCCACGCGCCGGGCGGGCGAGTCTTCCGTTCTGCCCGCTCCCGGCACATCGTGCTGATCGACCCCACCCGCACCCTGACGGCGAAGGCGGCGAACCGCTTCTGCGGCAGAGCGCTCAGGCTCGACTAACAGGGCGAGCTCTTCCGACGCTGAACCACCGGCGAGCACGTCCACCCCCATGAGCCTCTGCTGGGCATGCTCGCCCTGCTGCATGGCGCCTCCAACGCGGAGGTCCGGATGCTGCAGACCACCGACCTGGACTCACAGAACCAGACCGTCCGACTGGGCAAGCGCCCCCACATCGTCCTGCTGAATCCCGCCTCCTGGACAGTGCTGCAGCGAGGCATGGCGAACCGACAACTCACACGTGATGGTCACCAAGGGAACAAAGGCCGGGCGAACCCTGGCCTCAACTGCCTATATTTCGCACCTCCTTGACGACTGCGAGTCCCCCTCGCATGATCCGCAGCACCCGCCTCGTTGACCGGGTCAACACCATGGACCTCAGGCTCGTCGCCTTCGGCATGAGCCTGCAGGCCACCCTGATCCATCTCGCCGACCGCGAAGACGATGGACGCCTCCCACCCCAGCGCCCGGTTACGGCACCGGACCAAAGGCTGTAAATGCATCCTTGACATATCATCGGTGTCAAGGGAATCTTTACAGTGTGAGTGGTCCACGAAGTGAGCTCGCGGCACTGGCCGCAAAGATGACGGCGCTCGCTCGCCTGCTCGCCGATGTCACCGAGCGCAACAACGCAGTGCCCGCCGAGCTCACCAGCGTGCAGATCGCACGTGACCTGGATGCATTGTCCGACACCGCATTGCGCGTCAGTGTCGAGAGAGCCCGCGCCGTCGGCCACACCTGGCAGGAGATCGGTGACCTGCTCGGCGTCAGCCGGCAGGCCGCCTTTCAACGCTTCGGACGCCCCATCGATCCACGGACAGGAGAACCCATGAGCAACGCCGCACTTCCGGATGCCGCCAACCGCGCGACCAACCTGTTCATCAACTGGATCGACGGACGACACGACAAGATCGTCGCTCACTTCGACCCCACGATGACCGCGCAACTTCCGCCCGACAAGATAGCCGCCGCCTGGGCCCAGATCATCGGCATGCTCGGCGCTTACGAACGAATGGACAAACCCTTGGTCCGGCAACTCGGCGACCACACAGTCGTGGACATCCCGCTGGAATTCGAAGCCGGCCAGATGAAAGGCCGCGCCACCTTCAACAAAGAAGGCCAAGTCAGCGGCCTGTTCATCCTCACCCCCGAAACCCCCTGACCATTACAGAACGCATCGACTTTCGGCAGTAGTTCACACAGGTTCGCGCGAAGTGCGCATTTTTCCGAAGGGCTTTTTGCTGGTCACGATCGCGGACGCGCGTTCGTAGCGGCCGGGGATGGGCTGGAAGAACAGGTTCGCAGTTCCCCCACGCTCTCGGAAGCCGTGATCGCCGTGTTATCGGCTCTCGCCGTCCTTCCCCAACTGCCGCCTGTGCTGCCAATCCCGGTGGCAACGTGCCCTGGCCCGTCCGCGACGCGCACAGACATTCACTATCCGGAGCGGCGTTTGCTCACGAAGCGCCTGGTTCGCTGAGGTTGGTAGGGCAGCGGGCAAGCCGTACGAGGTTGACGAGGGTTCGGTCGGTGAGGGGCAGAGAGAGTATGAACCGGTAGCAGGTCGCGGCTCCACCGCTTGCGGTGTAAGCGACCGTGATCTTGGTGGTTGAAGCGTCGCGTGCTCTGCCCCAGCGGGCATCCCCGGCCGCGTGAGCAATCTCTTTGTCCGTGAGAGCCCCGTCCCGTGTGGCCTCATGGAGTTGGTACCCGGTCAGTCCGGCCTTCTTGGCAAGGACTTCGTCGTCCGGCGGTGCCGGGCGGTCGAAGAATCCCTGCACCGCGATGGACACCAGGATCGCGGCCGCGGCAAGCAGCAAGGCGATGACGAGCAGGACTACGCACCCGGCTGTGATCAGCCGGTCGCGGTTGTCGGTTTCCAGGGTCACCTCGTGATCTCTTTCAGCCAGAACGCCAGCTGTCGCCTGTGCATCGCCGTTTCCTGGAAGCCTTGGCCGGATGGGGGGTATCTGGCCAAGGCCGCTCGGGTTGCCTTGACGCCCGTAGGAAGCGCTCCAACGATGCACCCGTTGCTTGTGCAGCCACCACCGTCAGCTTGTTGCAATCAGCCATGCGGAGGGGCGGACAAATATGGATCCAATGTGTCGATAGGGGGTGTGGATGCGACGAAGCCGTGTTGCGGAGGCGGGAACGGCCCCGCATAGTTGCGCTCCGGAGAGGCTGGAACCAGGGGTTGGGGAGATGGCCGGGCACAGGACGGAAGCGCATCCGCACGGTGCTGACCGCCTGTGCGATGCGGGGGACCGGGTGTACTCCCGGGCGGTGCGGCGTGGCCGGGTGTCCCGTGAGGATGCCGAGACCGTGCCCTGCCTGGTCGAGTTGGCGCTGCTGCATCCCGACCCCGACGACATGCGGTATCTGGTGCCGACCTCGCCGCAGGAGGTCATGACGCGGTTGCTGCGGGAGATGCACGAGGACGTCGTCGCGGCGCAGTCGCGTATGGGTGCGACCGTGTCCGCCTTCGAGTGGTACGCGTCCCTGGGCGGCGACGCGCGGTCGCCCGCCGAGGGCGTGGCGATCCGGGTGCTCGACGGGCTGCCCCGCATCCGTGCCGCCATGGACGAGGCGACCGAGGCGTGCACGTCCGAGGTGCTGGCCGTGCAGCCGGGTGGCATCCGCCGCGAGGACGAACTCTCCGAAGGGCTGCACCGGGCGCTCGCGCTCCGCCGGCGGGGCGTACGGATGCGCGACCTGTACACGCACGTGGCCCGGCATGGTCAGGGCCTGCTCAACTACATGGAGCTGATGGGCGACGCGGCCGAGGCCCGCACCCTCGACGAGGTCCCCGAGCGGCTCATCGTCTTCGACCGCACGGTCGCCTTCATCCCCGCGAGCCAGGACCGCACGATCGCACTGGAGCTGCGCCACCCGGCGCTGGTCGACTACCTGGTCACCGTCTTCGAACGGCTCTGGCGCCTCGCGATCCCGATCACCGCGCCCCTCCCGGACACGGGCATCGAGGGCATCACCCACCGCGAACGCGCCATCGCGGCGCTGCTGGCCGAGGGCCACCAGGACGCGGTGGTCGCGGAGCGGCTGGGTATCAGCGTTCGTACGTGCCGGGCCCACATCGCGCGGTTGTCGGAGACGCTGGGGGCCGCCAGCCGTACGCAACTGGGGGTCCGCATCGCCCAGGCGGGCCTCGACGGTCCGCCGCGCTCCACGGAGCTTCAGCCTCTCACCGCTCCTGGTCCGGCTGCTCCAGAATCCCCGACTGGCCGATGAGATAGCCGAGTTGGGCTCGGCTTTCGCTGCCGAGGGTGGCGGCGAGTTTGGCTATGTGGACTCGGGCGGTGCGGACGTTCATTCCGAGGCGGTCCGCGATGACCGCGTCGGTGTGGCCTTCGATGAGAAGGGCGGCGATGGCTCGTTGGCGGGGGGTGACGCCGTCGAGGGACGGGCGCCGGACCGCTTCGGGGTACATGGGAGTGGCCAGCCGCCAGAGGCGGTCGAAGGTGGTGACGAAGTAGCCGACCAGGGCCGGGTGACGGACCGCCACGGCGATGGTGCGGTTCTTGTGGGCGGGTATGAAGGCCACGGTCCGGTCGACGACGAGCAGCCGCTCGGTGACTTCGTCCAGGGTGCGGGCCTCGACATCGCCCGCCAACTGTTCGTAGCGGGCGAGCACAGTGGGTGCGTGGCGCAGCGTGTGCTGGTAGAGGGTGCGGATGCGGCCGCCGCGGTCGAGGAAAGCCTGGTCGCGGTCCAGGGCTTCGATGTGGACCTGGGGAGGCGGACCGATGTGCGAGGCGTGCGGTTGGATGGCGAGAAGTTCGCTGGAGGCGTCAGCCAAGGTCTCGGTGATGACCTGGTTGATGCGCGCCATACCGGTGAGGACCCTGATCGTCGGGCTGTCCGTCGCTGCCGTGCGACCGCCGTCGAGCCGCATCAGCGGCTCGAACACCATGGCCAGCCGCTCCTCGCGTCGCCGTTCGTCGGCGATGCGGTCCTCGGCGATGCGGAGCAGCCTGTGGAGGGCCGCGGCCGGTGCGATGGGCTCCAGTCGGCTCAGGTCCTCGACGGACGGCTGCAGCAGCCCGAAGTCGACAAGGCAGGGGGCTTCGACGGCGTCGGCACTGCGTACGCGCCCTTCCCGCAGGGCTCGTGCGTACAGTCGCGTGCCCGTCTCGCACAGTTCCTCCGGCCCGTGGCCGTGTGCCTCGCTTGTCACATGTGGCTCTCTTCGGTCGGCGTTCAGTGATCCTGGTCCAGGATCCCCGACTGCGCGATGAGGAAGCCGAGTTGGGCCCGGCTGCCGCTCCCGAGGGCGGTGGCCAACTTCGCTATGTGGGCGCGGCACGTGCGTACGTTCATGCCGAGACGCCGGGCTATGGCCTCGTCGACATAGCCCTCCACGAGTAGCTTCGCGATGGAGTGCTGGATGTCCGTGATGCCGTCGGGGGCGGTTTCGTAGGGGGCGCCCTCGTCCAAGGGGACCGAACGGCCCCACATGAACTCGAAGACCTTGATCAGGTAGCGGACGAGCCCGGGATGACGGAGTTCGAGGGCGACCTGCCCGTCGTCCCGCGTAGGTATGAAGGCGACGGTCTCGTCGCAGATGATGAGCCGCTCGACGAGTTCGTCGATGGTGCGGTACTCCACCTTGCCGTTGGAGAACTGGGCCACGTACGCCAGGGTCTCGGGGCTGTAGCGGGCCGTGTGCTGGTAGAGAGTCCTTATGCGGCAGCCTCGTTCGATCAACGGTCTGTCGCGCTCCAGTCCTTGATGGAGTGTGTGCTCGAGCCGACGGCGGCTCGGCTGGACCGTGAGCATCTCGGACTGGCACTGGGCCGTGGCCAGATCGAGTGCCGCATTGATCCGCTCGATGCCCTCCAACACTGTGATCGAGTGGGTGTTTGACGTCGCCTGGGCGCTGAGGGCCATGAACGGCTCGAAAGCGTCGGCCAGTTCGATCGACATCCGCCGCTGCTTGGTGATCTCGTGCTCGATCGGGTTGAGCCGCTGGGCCAGGGCGATCGACGGGGGAACCGGGCGCAGCCAGTTCGCGTCGTCGGGATCGGGGTGCAGGAGGGCGAACTCCATCAGGCAGGGAGCGGGCTCCACGTCCGCGCGGGCGATGCGCCCAATGCGCAAAGCGCTCTCATAAAGACGGCGACCTTCCTCGCACAGCTCAGTCACTCCATGAGGATGTGTCTGCTTAGTCCCATTTGTAGCCAAATCTCCACCCCCCAGGGTCCTGAACATGCAGGAACATGATGCATCCATTCGGTGGCCATGACGTGCCCGAATGCGCCATCGTCGTATTCGACGGGGGAGAGGTGACCTTCAAATGAGGACGAAGCCGACTATGCATAAGAGAATGCTTCGCTCGGCGCTTGCCGCCGCCTTCTCCGCCGTTGTGACCTTCGGGGCCGTGGGTGGCCTCGTGGGTACGCAGGGTGACGCTCCGTTGGGCGACAGTACGTGGCGCGTGAGTGCCACGGCTGCTGCCGACGACCCCAGTGACAGTACTTGGGTCAGTCCGGTGCCTGCCGCCAAACCCGGTGACAGTACCTGGATCAGTCCGGCGTCCACCGACGGCGACAATGACAGCACGTGGGTCGCCGAGTCATGACCACCCCACCCGACGACCGCTCCTTCCGGAGAGAAATGGCCACCGCCTACCGCTCCGGCTGGCACTTCATCGACCTGGTCACCGCCATCCCCCACAGTGGCGACTCACTGATGGTGACCGTCTTCGGAGAGCCGGTCGTCGTCACCCGGGACGAGGACGACGATGTGCGGGCGTACCGGTGTCTACGACGTCCGCGAGGAGCGCCGCAACCCGTGCGGTGTGCCATTCGGTACGGAATGATCTTTGTGAACCTCGACCAGCGTGATCACGAGCTGGTCGAGCCGGAAGCCCCGGACGTACGAACCATCTCAGCCACCCCCCGCAGTGCCTGACGCGATTCCCCCGTCGTAGTAGATCGCGCAGGTGCTCCCCCCCGCAGCGGCGTCACCGTGACCTGAACACGGTGACGCCGCTGTCGTTTGCGCGGAATCTCCTGGTATGGCCCGCTTCTGGGCGCTGTGAAGCGCGGCTGGTTTCTGTCCTTTTTCCGTTGCTGCGGGCACCTTCCTTCTGGGTGGCCTCCCTCATCTCCTTGAGTGGAATAGACTCAACTTTGTGTACGTTGCCAAAGTCAGTGTTGGAAGATGGCTGACAACGGCTGACGCAAGGAGGAGACAGCGGACGTGGACGCCGAGCTGACCAACAGGAGCCGGGACGCGATCAACGCGGCCAGTAACCGTGCCGTGTCCGAGGGCCACCCGGATCTCACCCCCGCGCACCTGCTGCTCGCACTGCTCGAGGGGCAGGAGAACGAGAACATCACCGACCTGCTGACCGCGACAGAGGCGGACCAGGCGGCCGTACGGGCCGGCGCCGAGCGCGTACTGAGTGCCCTGCCCAGCGTGACCGGCTCGACCGTCGCCCCGCCGCAGCCCAACCGCGAGTTGCTCGCCGTCATCGCCGATGCCACGGAGCGGGCCAAGGAGCTGGGCGACGAGTACCTCTCCACGGAGCACCTGCTGATCGGCATCGCCGCGAAGGGCGGCCAGACGGGGGACGTACTCTCCCAGCAGGGCGCCAGTGCGAAGAAGCTGCTGGAGGCCTTCCAGAAAGCGAGGGGAGGGCGCCGCGTGACCACACCGGATCCCGAGGGCCAGTACAAGGCACTCGAGAAGTTCGGGACCGACTTCACGGCCGCCGCGCGTGAGGGCAAGCTCGACCCGGTCATCGGGCGGGACCAGGAGATCCGGCGCGTCGTACAGGTGCTGTCCCGGCGTACGAAGAACAACCCCGTCCTCATCGGCGAACCCGGCGTCGGCAAGACCGCCGTCGTCGAGGGACTCGCCCAGCGGATCATCAAGGGGGACGTGCCCGAGTCCCTCAAGAACAAGCGGCTCGTCGCGCTCGACATCGGCGCGATGATCGCGGGCGCCAAGTACCGCGGTGAGTTCGAGGAGCGGCTGAAGACCGTACTCGCCGAGATCAAGGACTCCGACGGGCAGATCATCACGTTCATCGACGAGCTGCACACCGTCGTGGGCGCCGGTGCCGGCGGTGACTCCGCCATGGACGCGGGCAACATGCTCAAGCCCATGCTCGCCCGCGGCGAGCTGCGCATGGTCGGCGCCACGACCCTCGACGAGTACCGCGAGCGCATCGAGAAGGACCCGGCCCTTGAGCGGCGCTTCCAGCAGGTGCTGGTCGCCGAGCCGACCGTCGAGGACACCATCGCGATTCTGCGCGGGCTCAAGGGGCGGTACGAGGCCCATCACAAGGTGGTGATCGCGGACAGCGCGCTGGTCGCCGCGGCCACCCTCTCCGACCGCTACATCACCTCCCGCTTCCTGCCCGACAAGGCGATCGACCTGGTCGACGAGTCCGCCTCCCGGCTGCGTATGGAGATCGACTCGTCTCCCGTCGAGATCGACGAACTCCAGCGCGTCGTCGACCGGTTGAAGATGGAGGAGCTGGCGCTGGAGAGGGAGACCGACCCCGCCTCCCGTGAGCGCCTGGAGAAGCTGCGCCGCGATCTCGCCGACAAGGAGGAGGAGCTGCGCGGCCTCACCGCCCGCTGGGAGAAGGAGAAGCAGTCCCTCAACCGGGTCGGTGAGCTGAAGGAGAAGCTCGACGAACTGCGCGGGCAGGCCGAACGCGCCCAGCGCGACGGCGACTTCGACACCGCCTCCAAGCTGCTGTACGGCGAGATCCCCGCCGTGGAACGGGACTTGGAGGCCGCCTCCGAGGAAGAGGAGGAGGCGTCCAAGTCCGACACGATGGTCAAGGAGGAGGTCGGCGCGGACGACATCGCGGACGTCGTCGCCGCCTGGACCGGCATTCCCGCCGGACGGCTCCTCGAGGGCGAGACGCAGAAACTGCTGCGCATGGAGGAGGAGTTGGGCCGTCGGCTCATCGGCCAGACCGAGGCCGTACGGACGGTGTCGGACGCCGTACGCCGCACACGCGCGGGTATCGCGGACCCCGACCGTCCCACCGGTTCCTTCCTCTTCCTCGGCCCGACGGGCGTCGGCAAGACCGAACTGGCCAAGGCGCTCGCGGACTTCCTCTTCGACGACGAGCGGGCGATGGTCCGCATCGACATGTCGGAGTACAGCGAGAAGCACAGCGTGGCGCGGCTGGTCGGCGCCCCGCCCGGCTACGTCGGCTACGAGGAGGGCGGCCAGCTGACCGAGGCGGTGCGGCGTCGCCCGTACAGCGTGGTGCTGCTGGACGAGGTCGAGAAGGCGCACTCGGAGGTCTTCGACATCCTGCTCCAGGTGCTGGACGACGGACGCCTCACGGACGGGCAGGGCCGCACGGTCGACTTCCGCAACGCGATCCTGATCCTCACCTCGAACCTGGGCAGCCAGTTCCTGGTCGACCCCATCACCAGCGAGGAGGAGAAGAAGGAGCAGGTGCTCGAGGTGGTCCGCGCCTCCTTCAAGCCGGAGTTCCTGAACCGCCTGGACGACCTGGTCGTCTTCTCGGCCCTGACGAAGCCCGAGCTGAAGCGCATCGCCAGGCTCCAGATCGACCGCCTCACCAAGCGCCTGGCCGAGCGCCGCCTGACCCTGGAGGTCACCGACGAGGCCCTGACCTGGCTCGCGGACGAGGGCATGGACCCGGCCTACGGCGCCCGCCCCCTCCGCCGCCTCGTCCAGACCACCATCGGCGACCGCCTCGCCAAGGAGATCCTCGCGGGCGAGGTGAAGGACGGCGACACGGTGCGGGTGGACTCGTTCGGGGACGGCCTGATCGTGGGGCCGGCTACGGGCAAGACGCTGTAGTACGTGTCGCAATCCGCTGCCTGGGGCGTGGGCGATTGAGCGGCCGTTCCGCCGCTCATTCGGCCACATTCGGGAGCCCTTCGCCTGGGGCGGTTGCCGGTCACGGCCCAAGAGAGAGAGGGTGGGCTGTGTACGTCTGGTCTCAGCTATGGCCGGACGAGCCAGACGAGCACAGGAGTGTCCAAGTATGTCCATCGACCCGTCCTCGATTCCGAACTTCGGGGGCCAGCCCGAACCAGAGCCGCAGAGCGGCGGACCGGCGGGCCCCGTCGTCCCGGATCAGGACCTCGTGAAGCAGCTCCTGGACCAGATGGAGCTGAAGTACGTCGTCGACGACGAGGGTGACCTCGCTGCGCCGTGGGAGCAGTTCCGTACGTACTTCATGTTCCGTGGCGAGGGAGACCAGCAGGTCTTCTCGGTGCGGACGTTCTACGACCGCCCGCACAAGATCGACGAGAAGCCCCAGCTCCTCGAGTCGATCGACGACTGGAACCGGCGCACGCTGTGGCCCAAGCTCTACAGCCACACGCACGACGACGGCACCGTCCGCCTCATCGGCGAGGCGCAGATGCTGATCGGTACCGGTGTCAGCCTGGAGCACTTCGTGTCCTCGACGGTCAGCTGGGTGCGGGCCGCCATCGAGTTCGACAAGTGGCTTGTCGAGCAGCTCGGCCTTGAGCAGGAGGTCAACGACGCCGAGAAGCCTGACGACGGCGACGAGGAGTAGTTCCCGCGGTAATCCTCGCGTTTTCCAGGGCTTCGGCCCCGTACGCGAACGAGAGCCCGGTCAGGGTCGCGACCAGTAGCGTCGCGTGCCCCGGCCGGGCTCTCGCCGTTCGTCGCGCGGGGCGGGCCCTGGGCGCCGACCACGTCATCGGCAAGTTCGCGCTCGCCCTGCCCGCCCCCTGACCTGAGTATTCCGGCCGCAGCGACTGAGTATGTTGCCCGGTACCCCGGATCCCGGGCGGCTGGTGCACTGTCGTCATGACCACGGACACCACGCGCCCGCGCCCCATCCGAAACGTCACCGCCACGGTCACCGCCACCGGTTCGGCCCTCTCGGTGGTGCTGGTCCCGCTGGTGGTCGGGGCCTTGGTGGCGCGGACGGTCGGGGGCGACCCGATGGTGTCGGTCAACGCCCTGATCGCGGGCGGCGGGCAGCGGGCCAGACTGTCCCGGAGCCAGTTGCGCGGCTACCGCGGCCGGGCGCTCGCGGCGGCGCGGGGTCGGTCGGCCCGGTGGTCGAGCAGGAGGACCGGCGGGGAAACCTCCATCGGGTCATGAGCACCGGCCCGCCGGGTGCCAGGGGGCCTGTTCGCCAGGGTGGCAGTGCACCCGAGCCGTCGTCGAACCAACCAGGACGGGAGCAGCCACAGCTCCCCGTGAATCCAGTCGCCCCACCCGGTCGTGCAACTCCGCGTCAACAGTCGTGCCCGTCCACATCCATCGCGCCACTGGGTGCGCGGCGGCTCGGAGCAACCGTGTTCGTGTGGCCGGTACCTTTGCGGGTACGCCTGTCGGCTGTTATGCGGTCGGCGTCTTGAGCCGGGAGGCCGCCTCTTCCAGCACCGTTGTCCGCTTGCAGAAGGCGAACCGTACGAAGGGCGCGCCCTGTTCGCGGTGGTCGTAGAAGACGGCGTTGGGGATCGCCACCACCCCGCAGCGTTCCGGCAGCGCGCGGCAGAAGGCGAAGCCGTCGCTCTCGCCGAGGGGCCGGATGTCGGTGGTGATGAAGTACGTGCCGGCCGGGCGGAAGACCTTGAAGCCCGCCTGCTCCAGGCCGCCCGCGAGCAGGTCCCGCTTGGCGCGCATGTCCGCACGGAACTCCTCGAAGTACGCTTCGGGCAGGCGCAGGGCCTCGGCCACGGCGTACTGGAAGGGCCCGGAGGCGACGTACGTCAGGAACTGCTTGGCCGAGCGGACGGCCGAGACGAGTTCCCGGGTCGCCGTAACCCAGCCGACCTTCCAGCCGGTGAAGGAGAAGCTCTTCCCGGCCGACCCGATGGTGACCGTGCGGTCGCGCATGCCCGGCAGTGTGGCGAGCGGGATGTGTTCGGCCTTGTCGAAGACCAGGTGTTCGTAGACCTCGTCGGTGACCACGAGCAGGTCGCGTTCGACGGCGAGTGCCGCGATCGCGGTGAGTTCGTCGCGGGTGAGGACCGTGCCGGTGGGGTTGTGCGGGGTGTTGATCAGGAGCAGGCGGGTGCGGTCGGTGACCGCGTCGCGCAGCTCGTCGAGGTCCAGGCGGAACGAACCCTCGCTCGGGCGCAGCGTCACGGGGACGCGAGTGCCGCCCGCCATCGCGATGCAGGCCGCGTACGAGTCGTAGTACGGCTCGAGCGCGATCACCTCGTCGCCGGGCTCCAGCAGGGCGAGCAGCGCGGCCGCGATCGCCTCCGTCGCGCCCGCCGTGACGAGGACCTCGGTGTCGGGGTCGTACATGAGCCCGTACCGGCGCTCCTGATGAGCGGCGATCGCCGTGCGCAGCTCGGGGATGCCGGGGCCCGGCGGGTACTGGTTGCCGCGGCCGTCGCGCAGCGCCCGTACGGCCGCCTCGCGGACCTCTTCGGGGCCGTCGGTGTCGGGAAAGCCCTGGCCGAGGTTGATGGAGCCGGTGCTCAGGGCCAGGGCCGACATCTCGGCGAAGATCGTCGTCCCGAACTCGGCGAGACGGCGGTTGAGGAGCGGGCGCGCGGTGGAGGTCATGGCGGTCATCCTGCGCGCAACCTCTGGACTTCCTCAACTTACCTTCGGGGATGAGCACCTGTGCCGGTGACCGGGGCACCGTCTCTGAGCAGGGGGAGGGCTGTCATCGACTGTCGTCATCTGTCGTCGTTGGCCACCCTCGGACGGCCCACAGACGGCCCGGCGAAGGGCCCGCTGAGCTGCTACTGAACCTGAACGAGTGATGTCGGGGCGTTCGGCCGATCCCGGACTCCGGGTCCGGTACTGCTGGGGCTGTGAGGTATGCGCAAGGTGGGGGCTTCACCGACGCGGAGAGGGCTGCTCGCGAGCAAGTGCGTCTGGATGCGGTGGTCCGGTTCGAGACTGGGCAGACGACCAGAGCCATCGCGACCGCGCTCAGAGTGTCGGAACGGTCGGTGGAACGGTGGCGACGTCAGTGGCGTGAGGGCGGTGCACCTGGTGTCGCCTCGAAAGGATCGCCTGGCCGCTCCCGGCTATCCGACGGCCAAATTTCCAGATTGGAACGGGAGTTGGAGCGCGGTCCACTCGCGCATGGCTGGGCTGATCAGCGGTGGACTTTGGCCCGTGTGAAGACCTTGATCGGTCGGATGTTCCACGTCTCCTACACCGTGGAGGGCACGTGGCGATTGTTGAAGCGGCACGGCTGGTCGTGGCAGCAGCCAGCACGGCGAGCGATCGAGCGCGACGACGACGCGGTGGACCTCTGGAAGAAGGAGGTCTGGCCGCGGGTAAAAGCACCGCGGCGGCCTGCGACGGATGGATCGTCTTCGAGGACGAGGCCGGTCAGTCGCTGACGCCGCCGCGGGCCAGGACCTGGGGCCGCAGGGGCTGCACCCCGGTGGTCCGCGTACGCGGCCGAGGCTCAGGCCGGGTATCGATAGCGGGCATGACCTGCTACAAGCTCGGCGAGCGGTCCCGGCTCTTCTACTCCGTCCGCGAGTACACCGGATGCAAGAACCAACCCAAAGGCTTCGGCTGGCGCGACTTCCGCGACCTGCTGATCCGTGCACGCACCCAGCTCGGCGGCCCGATCGTCCTTGTCTGGGACAACGTCCGCTTGCACCTGACCAAGCCCCTGCGGGAGTTCATCGAAGCGAACGCAGACTGGCTCACGGTCTTCCAGCTGCCCACCTACGCGCCTGACCCGAACCCGCAAGAAGGTATCTGGTCGCTGGTCAAGCGAGACATCGGCAACCTCGCCGCCGCTGACCTCGGCCAGATCACCCGCGCCGTGAAGCGCAAGCTCAAGATGTTGCAGTACCGACCGGAGGTCATCGACGGCTGCCTCGCCGGCACCGACCTGGCCCTGGACGCGTGAACACACCGGCCGGCCGAACGGCGATAGGCCAGGCACGGTCGGAGCTAAAAGCCCCTGCTCAGATACGGTGACGGGATGACGGGGAGCCTGCCTGCCGACGTAGCCGACGTGCTTGCGGCAGTCCTGAACACGGACAATCCGGTTCATGCCGCGCTCCGGCGGCAGGTTCCGCACCTCAGCGTGCGAGCTCGCTGCACATGCGGGTGCGGTACCGCCTACTTCGAACTCGACACCAGCGAGGTCGAGCCCGCGCCCACCGGCCCCGGCACTGTCGTGGCGGCCGAAGCGCAGCTCGTCACCGAGGCCGGTGAATGCCCCGGCGAGGTCCTGGCCTTCACGCAGGGCGGCTACTTGTCGTGGCTAGAAGTCTGTTCATGGAGCGACGACATCGAGGTGACACTGGCCGCCGCGCGTCACTGGCTGCAGCCACGCTCTTGATCCCGGACGGCCAGCGCCCAGCGGTTTCCGATCTGCACGACACCACGATCCGACCGACATCACGAATTCAAGTTCAGTAGCGGCTTGTCGCTTGTCGCGTTGCAGGTCAGGCCGTGTTTCGCGGTCCCCGCTCTGTGTCTACGTCTTGTCGCGCGACAAGGGGCAAGCGACAAGACAAGGGCGTCGGCGTGCGCTCGCGCGATACCGGTCCGTATCGGCAGGACGAAGAACAAGATGGACCGTCCTTCGGGCGCCGACGCTCGGCGGAGCTCCCGCACACGGGCGGCTACTGGGTAGTGGGGTTTCCAGTAGAAGCACCCCAGTAGAGGTCATCTGAGCGCCTTTGGGCTGCGTAACAACCCTCAGACCATGATCAGCAGCAAGATTCCCGCTACGAACATCGCCAGACCGCCATACCCGAGGACGAACACGAGGATCCTCTCGGCGCGATAGTCGATGTCCTTCAGGAATCCAGTCTTTGCACGCTGCGGCTTTCTTCTGTCGTATACCACTGGGACCACCATGCCGGGGCTCGGCAGATCCCTCTGGACCTCGCGGAACTCGGCCTGCGACTCACCTGCGAGCAGGAGAACCTCGTAGCGGACGCGGTATCTTCCGCCGCCGTAGTAATCGTGCGTCGTGGAGACCGCCTCGCCCTCGACTCCATGCCGCACCAGATTCCGCAGACGGTGATATGTAAGGAATGTAGTGGATTGAATAATCATGGCAGCGAAGCCGGCCATCACAAGGAGGCCTGCGACAACGAAGCCGACGGTCGAATTTTCCACGGCACCCCACCCATTCTGACAACCAGGCTGTTCCATGTCAGAGAGTAGCGAGTATGAGCACCCATCCCACGGAGATCAGGACAAGTCCGATACCCCAGTGCGACTTCACCCCTCCCCACTCTTCGGACGGATCGACGTCCGCGAGTCTTCCCGTCTTGGCCCGACTCGGCTTCCTGCGGTCGTACACCACCGGCACGACCGTCCCCACCGGCCCCTGTGGCTCCGGCCCGATCTCGATGAACCGGGGCGGTCTCTGCTGGGGTGGGGCTCCGGGCAGAAGGACGTCGTAGTAGACGCGATGTCCACTGCTGATCCATTCCTGAAGCGTGGACACCGCCTTGCCTTCGACGCCACGGCGTTTCAGATTCCGCAACTTCAGGAAAATGAAAAGACCCCCCAAATTCAGAACGCAAGCCACAATCCCAAGACCAACCAGAATAACCCCGGCCATGGCCAAGAATGGACGCATCACGTCTCTCTATTCTCGTATGTGTGCGCAAACTGCTGCCCGCCCTGGCATCACGTGCCGGGGCGGGCAGCAGCGTTAGCTGGCATGAGTCGGTTCGAACCCGAGACCTACGCATTACGAGTTGTCCGATCTTGATCCCGGGGTGTCCATGGGCGTCCCCGGAAAGGCTCGCATGGCTGGTCGGAGGACCTTCCGGACTTCGCCGGAAACCAGCGGACCACCCCGGAACGAGCGGTGATTGAGACCACGACTGAGACCGCGACCTCTTCGTCCCGAAGCAACTTCGGTATGGGTTCTGCCTTGGGAGGGCGTGCCCTTCACCTGCGCTGGTGGTCCGCAGATTTCCGAACTCGTCCGCCGTTGTTCGTCGGCGTTGTCACGCAGTTAGACACGCACCCGGGGCCCTGCCATGGCTGCGCCCCGGCAAGCTGTCATCAAGTCCACTCGAACTGACATGAACAGGATCACGAGACACTAGCCAACGCCCACCCCGGCGGAACGAATACGGCGAGACCTCCGCCAACCCCAGACCGTGTGGCCCACCAGAGCGATCGCAACGGCAACAGCCGTGAACCGAACGGTGGTCCAGGTACCCAGAACAACCTGACTCGGCCCGCGCGACTCCGTCTCCAGACGCATGGAAGTCTCGTAAAAAGCCACCAGGGGAACAAGCAGCCGGAAGAACAGGCCGCCGATGCCCGGCGCCTGTGCGAGGTTCCCCAGGAGCCCAAGGGGTGCTCCGAAGAAGAATGCCAGCACACCCCAGAGGGCAATTCCAGATGATCCCGCACCTGAGGAATCCAGTCCACCCAGGGAGGCCAGGTTTCCCTTAGTCAGGTAGTAGGTCACGACACCGATAGTCAGCCCCAGAGGCGCGAGAACAACCGATTCGATTTTGGACCGGCGGAAATAACCCACCAGAAACGCGTAACAGGCCCACGGCCACCCACCGGTGAAAACGGCGCCCACGGCCGCACCTGGACGGCCGCCCCAATGCTCAACGGTAGGCCCTATCAGGCCAAGCAACAAGCCAATCCCGAGTGGCACCGCAAACGATGCGGCCCGAGCACCCCATAAGTCCACTCTCTCCCCTTCCGGCCTAATGCGGCATTACTCCGGGCCCGTGTGCGCCCGGAGTAATGCCCCACCCGAGGGAGATCAACCCTCATCACGGCGGACACATTTATGCATTACTGTAAAATGCATGGCAGGTCCATGCCGCACCTTGTGTTGAGCTGGCGTAGGAGGTCTCCCCCTTCGCCACCCAGCCACTTGAATGGTCGACGTTCCGGACCCTGACCGTTGACTTGTGCTTCACATCCGCGATGTAGTTCGAGTAGCATCTCTTTCCAGCTGACACCAGCTCGTACCCATAGCACCACTTGCCATGAGTCACATTCTTGCAGGTATTCGCTTTCAGCTGAACGGCCGAATCGTTGATTTCTAGCTTTACCACGCCCCACTCGGAGGGGTTACCCAGCTCCGCTGGCGGGTTGACGCCGTCACCCCTCTTGTGGATGACGGGCTGCCCAGGTACGAGGCCGTCGCTGGCCTCAACTGCGGAATTGCCGGTACCGGTTCCGCTCTGAGGGTCGGCCGCCGCCGGGGCGACTAAGCTGGAAACCACAAGCGCGGCGCCCGACACGGCGAACAGTATTGACTTTCCAAGCTTTTTCACGTTACTCCTTCTCCGCTCCCCGCTATCGGGGGTTCGGAGAGATCTTCTACGAGGGCGCTATGGCGGTCAAGACTTGGCCGATTTACGGCCCCGGCACGGCCTGAAACCGTTGTCCGGGCGGTGGTATTCACGGGCGGGGCCATAACGCGCGGCCACGGCACGCGTCTTGTCGGGGCCCATAACACCCCCGCCGTCCTGGCCACCGTCCGCGACCTGATCCGTGATGCTCTCAAGCTGGCCGGGCACGTCAACATCGCCTCCGCCCGACGCGCCCACACCGACCGACACCCAGCACAACAGCTGGCACCGTCGTCGCTGGCGAACTCTGTGCAGTCTCTGCCGCTCTTGCTGGATATGTGAGTAGAACATTCGTGAAGTCGCAGGAAACTGCTGCCGAGCATCTGCGCGCTTATTTCGATCAGCCGCTTGAGTTATCCCGCTATCTGGCTGCTGAACGACTGATTGCTGACGCACGTCTCGAAACAGAGCAGCGGCACGGTGCCGAGCGGCCTGGCCACGTGGCTGATGTCGGAAGCCGCCCACGCGCTCACGCTGTGGCCGGCGCCCGTGTCCGCCGGGCTGATCGGCCTGAACATCGCGGGTCTGTGGCTGGGACGTCGTCAGCCGTCGGTGCGCCTCGAGGACGGGATGACCGCGGAGGAACGGCGCCTGGCCTCCCGCTTGGATCCGTCGTTCTGGGTGCCCAACGCCGACCCGCGCGGGCTGTCGGGCACCGTGCCCACCCCGGCCAGGCTCACCCCGGCTGGACTCATCTCGCACGTGCGGCTCGACGGCCGGTGGACGCCGAAGACGTTCCGTGCGAAGGCGGACGAGATCCGGGCCCTGCTCGGGGCGCGGTCCGACCTGCGCATGGAGATCACCTCCGGCAGTCACGGCGACCGTGCCACGATCACGCTGCGGACCCGCAGCGCGGCCGACGGCATCGACCTGACCGGCTGGACGCCGGGCGACCCGTGGGGCGTCGACACGGTCACGGGCGAGCCGGTCATGGTCCCGCTGGGCCGCCGGATGCTGATTGCGGGCACGTCCGGGTCGGGCAAGTCCTGGTCGACCCGCGCGCTGCTCGCTGAGGCGTCCGAGGCGCCGGATCACCGCCTGGTGGTCATCGATCCGAAGCGGGTGGAGGCGATCAACTGGGAACACCGCGCCCGCACCGCGATCACGATTGATGAGGTGCTGGAGGTCACCGACGAGCTGGTCGCCGAGATGCACGAGCGGCTCGCCCTGATCCCGCGCGGCCGGGACACCATTGAGATCTGCGAAGAGCGGCCCCGGATCACGGTGTTCGTGGACGAGGGAGCCGAAGTCATCACCTTGGCCCGCAAGAAGCGGGCCAAGGGCGGTGACGGCGAGCCGGGCGATCCCGACTGGTCGCAGATCATGGAGAACCTGGGCACCCTGGCCCGCATGGCACGCGCGGCCGAGATCATCCTGATCTGGGCCACGCAGAAGCCCACGATGGACGCCAAGGGCGGCATCGACCCGCAGATCAGCGCGCAGATCACCTACCGGGCCGCACTCGCGCTGTCCACCTCGGGGAATCCCGCGTGGTCTTCGGAGAGGACGCCACCGAGAAGGGCTGGCACGCACACGAACTGCCCATGCCCGGCGTGGCGATGCTGCGCTCCGGGCCGAAAGCCAGGCCCCACCCGATCAGCACCCGCGCGTTCTCCCCCGCCGACGTGATCGCCCTCCCCGAGCGGCCCACCTGGCACCGCGGGCCTTCCCGGCCGTCCGGGAAAACCCTCCGCCTGGTCACGGAGCCGGCCACCCCGACGCCCGCCACGGCATCCGCGCCCGCAGCGGCCGGTGTGGAGACGAACCGGGACCGGGTGCTGCGTGCCGTCCACGACGGCGCCCGCACCCTGCGGGACATCACCGACCGGACCGGAATCAACAAGGGCACCGTGTCCCGCGAGATCAAGACCCTCACCGTCGCGGGAGCCCTCCGCAAGACCGACGACGGCATGCTCCTGCCCGGCCGGGAAGCGGCCTGAGCACCGCCGCTGCCTGACCTAAGTCAGGGGGTCGATCGTCCACCGGTGCCTGTCAGGGGCGGGCCGTCTCCTCGCTCCCCTCGCCGAGGGTGATGCTGTCGCCCTTACTGCTGGTCAGCCTGAGGGTCTTGGTGCCGTCGCGCTCCTCGACCACGGCCTTGAGCGTGCCCCTGAAGACGCTGATGAACCGCTCCTCGAACTCCTGGACCGGACCAGGGCAGCCCATCATCGTCGAAGCGAGGTCGGAGACCTGCACGGTGTCGCCGTTGATCTCAACGTCGGCACCGAAGCTGTTACAGCCCACAGTGCCGCCGGACTCCCCTCCGCCAACGTCCGGCTCGGCGGCGCCGGGCTTGAACGTCACATGGGCCTCGTCGACCCGGAACTGGTCGCCCTTGGGGAGGACATAGTCCTTGCCGTCCACGGTCACCCTCTGCGGCACCCAGCGGATGTCGGCGATGTCCGTGGCGCTCCCGTCTCCGACCGAGCTGTTCCCTCTATCGGACACCGTGCCGCAGGCGGCCAGCACCGCTGTGCCAGCCAGAGCCGCGGCGGCGTACTTCGCTCTTGTTGTCCGCTTCATGACTCTTCGACGCACGAGGCGGGCGGTGGGTTCGGTGCTGTTACCAGTCCATTGTCCAGTCCCTCGTGTGGAGGCTTGCGGTCAGCCCATCAGCGGCAGCAGTGGGGCGAGATCGGCACGTCCCCCACGCGCGCTCACCCGCACCCCCGACGGACAACTCACCACCGCGCGCGGCGACGACGAGACCGCCGCCTGACCGGCCCGACCAACGACAACGGCGGCCCCCCTTCCGCCAAGAACCGGGGCCGCCGCCAATCCACCTGCCCTCAGCAGACCTGTGGAGGTCTCCCGGGAAGGTGCCGTTCGGCAACTGCCGCCGCTGCGCCAACAACGCCTGTGGCGGCCGGCCGAACATGAAGACCCCGGGGCCGTGCGCCTGCCCCGGGCCCTGCCACGCGTGGGCCGCAGCGACCACCGATCCGCACGTCATCAACTCCGGTCCCTGGCGCCGCGCATGGCTGCGAGCCGAAGCGGTCGCCTATCACCCGGGCGGGGCGGGGCTGACGGTCGTGGACCTGGACAACGCCGACGCGATCGCGTGGGCCCGCGAGAACCTGCCGACCACGCAGGTCGTGCCCACCACCCGGGGCGAGCACTGGCTCTACCTCGGTGTGATGCAGTCTGCCAACGCGGTTCGGCCTGGCGTGGACGTCAAGTCGACCATGGCTTACGCCCGCTGGCTCGGGTTCGGCACCGGCACCATGACCGCACTGCCGGATGCCGTGCGCGCGCTGGTCGTGAAGGAACCCTCCACGGTCCGACCGGCGCCACATTCCCTCACCGTGCCCGCACGGGCTGGCGAAGGGGAGTGCCGTCACCGCACGCCTGCGTACCTGGACCGTGGCATCGCCATGGCCGAACAGCGCATCACCGAAGCCCGCAGCGCGGTGCACGCCACCGTCTAATCGACGTCGGCGTCATCCGCCCCGACCTGGCAGAACGGCTCCTGCCGCTGCGGTTGGAGCGCCCCAAAGTCCGGCGCACCGAAGCGGAGCTGTGGGCCGAGTACGCGGAGGTGCTGCCGGTCGTTCTCGGGTCCCTCCTGGATCTCACGGTGAAGGTCCGCGGGGCGGAGGCGGAGACACCGACTGATCTGCGGATGGCGGACTTTGCCCACCTGTGCGCGCAACTCGATGCCGCAACCGGACTCGGGGCGCTCCCCGCATACCGGGCCAGTCTGGACGACCTGAACGACGACGTGATTGAGGGCGATCTGCTCGCGCAGACCGTCCTCAGGCACGCCGACACGATCGCCCCGGGCGCGGACCAGCGGATGACGTCTACGGAGTGGCTGCACCTCCTCAGCACCCTCTACAGCGATGACGGGCTGCGATCCCTACCCAAGGGGTGGCCGACCACGGGCAAAGTCCTCTCCGACCGGCTCAAGCGCCTCCAACCGACCCTGGCCGCCCGTGGCGTCCTCATCGATTCGGGGCGCACCAGCGCGGGCCGATACCTCGAATTGACCCGCCTGGCCGCTCCGTCCCCGCACAAGCAGACCCGGTTGCTCTGACCTGCGACCACGACCGCCCGGACAAGCAAGAAGAGCACCAGCGGCTAAGCGTGCTCCTCTTGCTGTTCGGCGCAACGCGCCGCCCCAAGGTCGCGCCGCGCAGCGGCTCCTTCTTCACGCTGTAAGGCGCGCACTACAACAGACGCCACCCCCTCTTTTGTCCTAAGAGAGAAGACGCTGCGTCATCCTGCGTCATTTGCGTCACCCGATGACGCAGGCCATGCCGCACCGATGACGCAATGACGCAGAAATCCGCACCTCGGACAGACGCGGCCATGCCCTCCCCGCTTGGAGTCCTTATGGCAACGCCGACAGACCCCGACCTCCGCGCCACTCTCCGGGGCGGCCTCCCGGACCGGTACCTCACGCCCGACGACATCGCCGAGATGTTCGAGGTGCCCATAGAGACCGTCTACCAGTGGCGCAGGAAGCGCACTGGACCACCCGGCTTCCGCATCGGCAAGCACGTTCGCTATGACCCCGCCGACGTGCGCGCTTACGTCACCCAACGCAAGAACGCCGACCAAGACGCCGCCTGACCGAACACCCACCAGAGACAGCAGGGAGAGTCGTTATTCAGCGGCTCTCCCTGCTGCATGTCGAGAGGACCGCCGCCGCATGGCAGGCCACATCCAAGACCGCTGGTACAGGACCGAGAGCAACTCCGACGGCAAGGCTGTCCGCGTCAAGACCGACCGCCACGGGACCGGCCTGCGCTACCGCGCGCGGTACGTCGGCCCCGACGGTACCGAGAAGTCCAAGAGCTTCCCCGACGGACAGAAGCGCTTCGCCGAGAAGTGGCTCAGCGCCATCGAGACGGACATGACGCGGGGTCAGTACACCGATCCCAAGGCCGTGCGGATCACGTTCCGGACGTACGCCGAGAAATGGTTGGACAGCAAGACTTCCAGCCCGATGACCCGGAAGGAACTCGGCCGGCGCCTGCGGCTGCACGTCTACCCGGTGCTCGGCTCACGGCCGATCGGGACGTTCCGGCCCGAGCACATCAGGGAGCTTGTAGCCGCGCTGGAAGCGAAGCCCGGCGTGAGCCCTGCCTACGCCCGGAACATCTTCGCGGACGTTCAGTCGGTCCTGTCTGCTGCTGTCGATGACTCGCTGCTGTCGCGCAACCCGTGTGGTGCTAGGACCGTGCGGCGACCCAAGGTTGACTCGCCCCCAGTAATCCCATGGGTGCCCGCCCAGGTGTTCGCCGTTCGAGCGGCGCTCTTGGAGCGGTACCAGGCGATGGTCGATATCGGCGCCGGATGCGGGCTGCGTCAGGGCGAGGTGTTCGGGCTTGCAGAGGATGCCATCGACGCCGACGGGCGCACGCTCCATGTCGTACGACAGATCAAGCACGTTGAAGGGCACCTCGTGTTCGCTCTCCCCAAGGGTGGCAAGAGGCGAGACGTGCCGCTGCCCAACTCCGTGGCGGAAGCCCTCCGGGCACATATGGACGCCTTCAAGCCCACAGAGATCACGTTGCCATGGGACGTGCTCGAGGGGCCGAAGGTGTCCGTTCGGCTGATCTTCACGGCTGAGCAAGGGGACATGGTGTGGCGGAGCAACTTCAACCGCCAGCAGTGGAAGCCCGCTCTTGCTGTCGCGGGCCTCATCGCGGAGGCGGACGATGACGGCAAGTACGAGTCGGCGCGCGAGCACGGGATGCACGCTCTGCGGCACTTCTACGCTTCCGCGTTGTTGGACGCGGGCGAGAACATCAAGGCCGTCAGCGAGTACATGGGGCATGCTGACCCGGCAATGACGCTGCGGGTGTACGCCCACCTGATGCCCGACAGTCGCGAGCGTGCCCGGCGTGCCATCGACTCGGTGTTTCAGCATCTCTCACAGGAAGATCACGGCCCACAGACGGCCCAGTGAGGCACGGACGGCCCCTGAACTGCCTTTCTGCGCAGTTCAGGGGCCGTCGCCCCAAGAGAACCCTCTGAGCTTCCTCAACTCTGCTTTGAGCTCCGGCGGCCGGGGGCATCTCCCTCTCACGCAAGAAGGAAGCCAGAAAGAAGCAAGCAGGAACAGCAAGGAAGCAGACAGAAACACAGACAGGAACACAAGCGAGAAGCAATGGCCCACGGGGGGTCGCTTCGGGGGAACGAAAGGAGGGTGACGCCATGAATATCGGCATCATCCTGGCGGTGGTCGGTGCAGTGGTCGTCATCGGTGTTCTGGTCGCCGCGACGAGCGACAGCAGGAGGGCGCGCTCACGTTCGCGCAGCGGCAGCTGGTGGGCCTCGGGCAGGGGTGGTCACCACGGGGGCGGCGGTTCGTCGTGCAGCGGCGGCTCGTCCTGCGGAGGCGGGTCGTCCTGTGGGGGCGGCGGGGGAGGATGCGGCGGCGGAGGCAGCTGACACGGGGCAGCTGGTCCGCCGGGGAACCGCATCCGGACCGTCCGGCACCAGGAGGCGTCCGCCGGAAAGTGTGACACTTGCTGCGAAAGTGTCACACTTTCCGGCGGGCGCTTCGTCGTTGGGGTATCTGCCGCTGGGCGCTTGGCAGTTGGGGCGCTCACGGCGCACTCGGTCGTCGGGGGCGCACTCCCTGATGGAACAAGTGAGCTGGGGAGCCCTCGGAGGGATGGAAATCGCATGAAGATGGGTAAAAAGGCTGTGGCGGACGCGCCGTTCATGATTCCCTCTTAATCCCCCACGCAGACCCCGAAGCATCCTTCTGACCAGGCAGACCGGGCGATTTCCCGGAGCCGGCCAGGATGCGACGGGCCCCCCACTCATCCTTTGCGTGCCAGCGGGAGCCGATCCATGCTCACCACCCTCCACACTGCCTACACCGACACGCGCGCAGCCGACCTGGCCTGGGCCCTGGGACGCGAGCCGCTCCCCGCGCTCGCCACTCTCGACCTCGAACTGTCCGGCGCGAAGCTCCAGTTGAGACTGCTCGGCGCATCCCACCAGGTACTCCTGGACGAGCGGCGGGGCACCTGTTCGGAGACCGTCGCCTGCATCCCGGGCAGCAGCACCCCACTGCCGCTCGGCGTCGCCAAACGCGTCGGCGAGTGGGAGTACGAGTTTGCAGCCCGCGTAGAAACGTTGTCACGCGGCTCATTCGCGGGGCGCGCACAGGAGCTCCTCGCGCTGGTCTCCGACCACCCCCACGGCCTGGCAGGCGTCTTCCCCGGCAGCCCCCACGCGTTCACAGCCATGCTCGCCCAACGCCACGAGGGCCAGGTCCACTGGCGCACCTGGCACGCATATCCGCAGGACGGCCAACTGGTGGCGACAAGGACGAGAGTTGGAGTAAGGGTCACGGCTCCGGTATAAGCGCCGGGGCGGGGAGCGCCCCCAAGGGGCGCGGGGAACTGCGCGAGCAACCCACCACAAACCCGCAGCCGAAAACGAAACCCGCGGAAGCGCAAGGCACGCGCACACCCAATAAGTTCCACACGTGTGAGTGACGCACCCCGCCGGAGGCGTGACGTACCGTGACCTGGGTGATCGACCCGCACGCCCCGGCCACGCCCGGAGCACCGCCCCGGGGCGCAGGTCCGGGAGGCACCTGCCCGGGACTGCCAGTCAAGGCAGCCACGGGCAGGTGCCTCGTACTCGCAGGCGTCTTCGTCTGCGCGGCCTGCGGACTCGTCTACGAACTCGAACTCGTCGCCCTCGCCTCGTACTTGATGGGCGACTCCGTCACCCAGGCCTCCGTCGTGCTCTCCGTGATGGTCTTCGCGATGGGCATCGGCTCGCTCGTGGCCAAACGTCTGTGCTGCCGCGCCGCGGCCGGCTTCGGCGCGGTCGAGGCGCTGCTCGCGCTGGTCGGCGGGTGCAGTGCGATGGCCCTGTACGCCGCCTTCGCCTGGACCGGCGACTGGGGCGGCGTGTGGGAGGGCGGCTCCCGCTATCTGCTCGTCGCCTTCTCCCTGGTGATCGGACTGCTCATCGGCGTCGAAGTGCCCCTGCTGATGGAGCTGATCCAGCGGATCAGGCGGCAGGACGCGGGCGGCGCGGTCGCCGACCTGTTCGCCGCGGACTACGTGGGCGCGCTGGTCGGCGGACTCGCTTTCCCCTTCCTGCTCCTGCCCCTGCTCGGCCAGTTGACCGGGGCGCTGATCACCGGAACCGTCAACGTGATCGTGGGCGGCGCCCTCGTACTCGGCCTGTTCCGGCAGGACCTGACCCGCCGCGGGCGCCGGCTGCTCGTCGTCGCCAATGTCGTCGTCCTCGGGCTGCTCGCCTCGGCCGCCGTCCACGTCGACGACTTCGAACGGGCGGCGCGGCAGGCGGTGTACGGCCACGACGTACGGGTGGCGCTGCAGACGGACGTACAAGAGGTCGTCCTCACCGGCGGCTCGGACGGGCGTCCGCTCAGCCTGTTCTTCGACGGGCGGCTGCGGGTCAGCGGGCGGGACGAACGGCGCTATCACGAGGCGTTGGTGCACCCGGCGATGCGCAGCGGGCCGCACGCGCGCGTGCTCGTCCTCGGCGGCGGGGACGGGCTCGCGGTACGCGAAGTGCTGCGGCACCCGGGCGTACGACGGGTCGATGTGGCCGAACTCGACGCGGACGTCGTGCGGTTGGCGCGCACCGACCCGGCGCTGTCCGCGCTGAACCAGGACGCGTACGGGGATCCGCGGGTGCGCGTCGTCAACACCGACGCCTTCGTGCGGCTGCGTCAGACGCGGGACACGTACGACGTCGTGATCTCGGATCTGCCGGATCCGGGGATCACGGCCAGTACGAAGCTGTACTCGCAGGAGTTCTACGGGCTCGCGCGGCGGGTTCTCGCCGAGCGCGGGCGGCTCGTCGTGCACGCGGGACCTGTCGCGTCCCGGCCGCGGGTGTTCTGGACGGTCGACGCGACGGTGCGGGCGGCGGGGCTGCGGACCGTGCCGTACCGGGTGGGCGGCCGCGACTCCGGCTTCGCGGCCGGGCCCGACCGTACGAGTGGCCCGGCGGGGGCGCCGGACGACTGGGGCTTCGTTCTCGCGGCCCGTACGACACCCGTGCTGTCCCTCCCCGGAGCGGCGCGCGCGGCGGAACGCACCCGGCTGCCGGGCCTGCCGCCGTCGACGCTGATGCATCCGCGGTACGCCGGCTGAACCGAACGCGCCGATATGCGGGTGCGGAACGGGCCACGCTGGGTAGGCTCGGCCGACATGGAGCATGAGGTGTTCGTTCCGGTTCCCGTCGAACGTCTTCGGGAGACGCTCGCCGATCCCTCGCGGGTGGCCCGGGCGGTGCCCGGGCTCCAACAGGACGCGGGGACGGCGCCCGTCTCCGGACGCCTGAAGGTACGCGTCGGCAGTCACAGCATCACCTATCGCGGCACGCTCCGGGTCACCGGGCAGGACGACGGTTCGTACGCCGTCGAAGGCGACGCCACCGAGGCCCGCGGGAGCGGCTCGGTGAAGCTCGCGCTCACGTTGTCGCTCCGCTCGGCCGAGGGGGGCTCGATGCTTGCCTTCGGGGGGACGGTTTCGGCTGACGGGCGGGTTGTGGAGTTGCCGTCGGATGCGGTGGCTTCGGCGAGTACGCGGTTGCTGAACCGTTTCGCGGAAAACCTGGCCGGGGCCTCCGGCGGTTCGGCGGGGGCTTCTGGTGAGCCGAGGGCTTCTGGTGAAGCGGGGGCTCCTGGCGGTCAGGAGGCTTCTGACGAGGCGGAGGGGGCGTCCGACTCGGCCGCGCCGGATGCGACGCCCGAGCCGACCCCCGCCCCCGACTCGGCGATCGCG
Organism: Streptomyces yerevanensis; assembly: GCF_000716805.1. Taxonomy (NCBI): domain Bacteria; kingdom Bacillati; phylum Actinomycetota; class Actinomycetes; order Kitasatosporales; family Streptomycetaceae; genus Streptomyces; species Streptomyces yerevanensis. Next base: position 58,788 of record NZ_JNWJ01000021.1, read on the forward strand.
CCGCCCGAAGGGGCCCAGGATGCCGAGGCCGTGGCTGCCGAGGAACCCTCCGTCTTCGAGGCCGAGGTTCCACCGCCCGCGCTCGCCCCGTTCGCCGAGGACGACTTCGAGGGTGGATTCGAGGAGGAGGACGGGGAGCCTCCGGCCGAGGCCGCGCACGCCCGGCGGACGATGATCGGCCGGAGCGCGGAGGAGGTCGATCACGCGCCCCCGCGTGGCCGTTACGCGCCGGTGCCGGCACCTGAGGCCGTATCCAGGAGCGCGGCCTTGCGCTGGGCCGCGCCGGCCGCCGCGCTTGTGGTGGCCTCGGCCATCGTTCTGGGCCGCGTCCTGCGCCGGCGGCGCTGAGCGCTCCGCGGGGGCGCTGGGTACCTGGTCACCCGGTACGGGTGTGGGCGTTCCCGGGGGCTGTGCCCCCAGACCCCCTTCGATAGGCCGTATCTCGGCCGCGGGTTGGTCGTGGCTGGTCGCGCAGTTCCCCGCGCCCCTGACGGGGCGCGCATAATCAGCCCGTCCGGCGCTTGAGGACGAGGCCGTTCAGGCCGATGGGGGTCTGGGGCGCAGCCCCAGCGGGGTCCAGGGGCGGAGCCCCCCCAACGCCCACCCCTCATGCGCCGGACGTGCCGGACCCCCGCTCCAGCGGCGGAGCCGTAACACTCCCGTGCGTCCGGCACTCCGGCCGCCGACAGTCCGACGCCGGCCGGCGAACGGTCGTGAAGGCGACGATCGCGCCCACCACGAGGACCGCGGCACACAGCGGCATCGCCCGCGTGAACGCGTCGTCGAAGGCGGCCGCCGAGCGGTACGCCTCCGAGCCCATCCCCGCGGCCAGCGGCAGCGCGGCGACCGCTATCAGACCTGCCGCGCGGGCCGCCGCGTTGTTGATGCCGCTGGCCAGGCCCGCCCGCGAGTTGTCCACGGAGGCGAGCACGGTCGCGGTCAGCGGCGCCACCAGGGTGACCATGCCCAGGCCCAGCACCAGCAGCGCGGGCAGGACGTCCAGGACATACGACGCGTCCGTGCCCACCCGCAGCATCAGCAGCATCCCTGCCGCGCACAGCAGCGGGCCGACCGTGAGCGGGATGCGGGGGCCGATGCGCCGGGCCAGGTCGCCGGAGCGGGCCGACAGGAGCAGCATCAGGGCGGTGGTGGGCAGCAGCGCCGTACCGGCGCCGAGCGCCGAGTAGCCGGAGACGACCTGGAGCTGGAGTGCGGCGAGGAAGAAGAAGCCGCCGAAGGCCGCGTACACGCACAGGGTCACCAGATTGACCGCCGTGAACTGGCGGGACGCGAAGATGTCGAGCGGCATCATCGGATCGGCCCGCTTCCGCTCGACGTACACGAAGGCGATGCCCGCCACGACCCCCGCGGCAGCCGTCCCGGCGACGATCAGCGTGCCGCTGCCGGCCTCGATCAGGGCGTACGTCACCAGGGCGAGGGCGAGCGCGCCGAGGGCCGCGCCGAGTACGTCGAATCCGCGCGCGTGTTTGCGCCCGTCCTTCGACTCCGGTACGTGGCGCAGGGCGATCGGCGCGCACAGCAGCGCGAGCGGGACGTTGAGCAGGAACACCCAGCGCCAGCCCGGGCCGTCCACCAGCCAGCCGCCCACGAAGGGGCCGACCGCGGCGCCGACGCCGCCGAACCCCGACCACAGCCCGACGGCCTTGCCCCGGTCGTCGGGGTGGAAGGAAGCCTGGATGAGGGAGAGCGAGCCGGGAGTGAGCAGCGCGCCGCCGATGCCCTGAAGGGCGCGGGCCGCGACGAGCGCGGGGGCGTTCGGCGCGATGCCGCACAGCAGCGACGCCACCGCGAACCAGATCACGCCGATGACGAAGATCTTCCGGCGCCCGAAGCGGTCGCCGAGGGCGCCGCCCAGGAGGATCAGGCCCGCGAGGGTGACCGTGTACGCGTTGACGGTCCACTGGAGGGCGGCGAGGTCGGCGTCCAGCTCGCGGCCGATGCGCGGCAGCGCGACGTTCACGACCGTCGAGTCCAGCAACGCCATGCTCGAACCGAGCACCGTGGTCAGCAGGATCCATCTCCCCGCGGGAGTGCCGATCCTGACGCCTGTGTCCTGCTGGTTCTCCTGGGGAGGGGCAGCCATACCCCGGAGCATACGGAACGGTCCGGCACCCCACAGGGTCCCGGACCGTCCGAAAAGTACGCCCTACTTGATCAACGGGCGCCTCATGTGGTCGACGCGCGCCTTACTTGATCTTCGTGCCGGTCGACCGGAGGTTCTGGCAGGCCTCCAGGACACGCGCGGCCATGGACGCCTCGGCGGCCTTGCCCCACGTCCGCGGGTCGTACAGCTTCTTGGAGCCGACCTCGCCGTCGACCTTCAGGACGCCGTCGTAGTTCTTGAACATGTGGTCGACGACGGGACGCGTGAAGGCGTACTGCGTGTCCGTGTCGATGTTCATCTTGACGACGCCGTTCTCCAGCGCGGTCGCGATCTCCTGCTCCGTGGAGCCGGAGCCGCCGTGGAAGACGAAGTCGAACGGGGAGGCCTTGCCGTACTTGGCGCCGACGCCCTCGTTCAGCTCCTTCAGGAGCTCGGGACGCAGGACGACGTTGCCCGGCTTGTACACGCCGTGCACGTTGCCGAACGACGCGGCCAGCAGATAGCGGCCCTTCTCGCCCAGGCCCAGGGCCTCGGCCGTACGGATCGCGTCGTCGACCGTCGTGTACAGGGAGTCGTTGATCTCGTGCGAGACGCCGTCCTCCTCGCCGCCCGTCGGGGTGATCTCCACCTCGAGGATGATCTTCGCGGCGCGGGCGCGCTCCAGGAGCTCCTGGCCGATCGTGAGGTTGTCGGCGAGGGTCTCCGCCGAGCCGTCCCACATGTGGGACTGGAACAGCGGGTTCTCACCGCGCGCCACGCGCTCCTCGGAGACGGCCAGCAGCGGGCGTACGTACCCGTCGAGCTTGTCCTTGGGGCAGTGGTCCGTGTGCAGGGCGACCGTGATGTCGTACTTCTTGGCGACGATGTGCGCGAACTCGGCCAGTGCGACCGCGCCGGTGACCATGTCCTTGCTGTGCTGGCCGCCCAGGAACTCCGCACCACCGGTGGACATCTGGATGATGCCGTCGCTCTCGGCCTCCGCGAAGCCGCGGAGCGCAGCGTGCAGGGTCTGCGACGAGGTCACGTTGATGGCCGGGTAGGCGAACTTGCCTGCCTTCGCCCGGTCGAGCATCTCGTTGTAGACCTCGGGGGTTGCGATGGGCATTGTCCGCTCCTTGTATGTGCGGGTGGAGTTCTGCTTTACAGCCCTGACCTAGGGGGCGACGTCATCGTCGTCCCCATCTTTCCAGAATTGGCCGGATGATCCAGCCACGCCGCCCCAGCCTGTGGACAACTCCCGTCCCGGTTTCCGGGAGCCTGTGGACAACTCCCCCTGGACAACCGGGCACTGGTCAGTCCAGGCCCAGCTCGTCCTTCGAGTACGCGAAGAGATACGGCACCCCGGCGCCCTCCTGGATCTTCTCGGCGGCGCCCGTGGCCCGGTCGACGATCGTCGCGACGGCGACCACCTCGGCCCCGGCCTCCCGCACCGCCTCGACGGCGGTCAGCGGGGAGCCGCCGGTGGTGGAGGTGTCCTCGACGACCAGCACCCGCCGGCCCTTGATGTCCGGCCCCTCCACCTGCCGCTGAAGACCGTGCGCCTTGGCCGCCTTCCGTACGACGAAGGCGTCCAGCCGCCTGCCGCGCGCGGCGGCGGCGTGCAGCATGGCGCCCGCGACCGGGTCGGCGCCCATGGTCAGCCCGCCCACGGCGTCGAACTCGAGGCCGTCGGTGAGGTCGAGCAGCACCTGCCCGACCAGCGGGGCGGCCTCTCCGTCGAGGGTGACGCGCCGCAGGTCGACGTAGTAGTCGGCCTCCAGGCCCGAGGAGAGGGTCACCCTGCCGTGCACCACGGCCTTGTCCTTGATCTGCTGCAGCAGCGCGCCGCGTACGTCCGTCATGCCCGCCAGCTTAGAGCCGCCCGCCGCCGGGTCCAGATGGCGTAGGTCAGAGCTGCCGCCAGGACCATGTGGTGGTGGCTTCGAGGGGCTCGATCGGGGTGACCAGGCGGGGCAGGGTGTTGAGCCCGTTGGGCGGACCGGTCTGCGGCTCCACGCACACGGCCGCCTCCTGCTCGTCGTACACGACGACCCACTCCTCGCGGCTGGCCACCTTCAGCTCCAGCTGCCCCGGCCAGGTCAGGGTCACGTCGACGCCACCGGGCATCCCGAAGCAGTCGTCCCACGGGCCCGGCTTCGGGTCGAGCCGCTGCCCGGTGGGCAGATGGTCGTCGCCGCGCTCCTCCTGCCAGGCGGCCGAGAAGTCGATGCGTACGTCGTCACCGCCGAGGTTGCGGTTGAACCACGGGTGCCAGCCGATCTGCGCCGGAAAGGAGTCGTCGTACGTCTCCACGGACATGGTCAGCGTCAGCGCGTCCTCGGCCAGCGAGAAGACCTGCGTGACGCGGCCCGCGTACGGCCAGGGTTCGACGAGGTCGTACGTGATGACGGCCTCGTTCGCGCTCGTACGCGCCGTCCGCCAGGCTCCGTCGCGGGTGGTGCCGTGGATGGCGTGCGGCGGGGAGTTGAGGGGCAGTTGGTGCACGGTGGCTCCGTTGAGGAACCGCCCGTCCCTCAGGCGCCCACACCAGGGCACCATCGGAAAGCTCCCGAACTTCCCGCCCTGGCGCAGCAGTTCAAGCCCGCCGACCCGCAGCCCACCGACCCGCCCGCCGTTCCCCGGCCGCACGGTCACCTCCGCGTCACCCGCGGTCAGCGTGATGTCTTCGTTATGCACGGGATGACCTTACTGGTCGGACGATGTGCGGGCGGTGGCGCCCCGTAAGGGGCGCGGGGCTGTATCGATTTGCGGCTCCGCCGCGCGGGCGCGACCAGCGACAACGGACCCGCGGCCGAGATACGACCTATCAAGGGGGGGCTGGGGGCGCAGCCCCCGGGAACGCCCGCACCCGCGCCGAGTGACCAGGCAAGCAAAGGGCACCCTGAAGCGACCGTTACCGCCTGAGCGCCGCGTACGCCTCAGTGCTGCTGTCCTGCAGGAACTGCCAGCACCTCTCCGCCTCCTCCTTCTCGCTGATCGCATCGGCCGCGCGAGCGAGCGCGGCAAGGCAGCGCAGGAAACCGCGATTGGCGCGGTGGTCCCAGGGAACGGGGCCATGCCCCTTCCATCCGGCCCGGCGGAGCTGGTCGAGTCCGCGGTGGTAGCCGGTGCGTGCGTACGCGTACGACTCGACCACGCGCCCCGCCTCGAAGGCGTCGTCGGCGAGCATGGCCCAGGCCAGCGAGAACGTGGGGTGCTTCGCCGCGACTTCGGCCGGGGCCTGGGACTCCTCGCCCAGCATGCGGTACGCGTCTTCGTTCTCCGGCAGGTGCGTCGGCTCAGGGCCGCCGAGCAGGTTCTTGTGAGTCGTCATGCATGCAGTCTGCCACTTTGCGGTCAGGCGTTCGGGCAGCCGACGGACCGCTGGGTGACGATGAAGCGGGAGTGGCGGTCGAGGGCTTCTTCGGTGGTTTCGTGGGCCACGGATGGGGCCGTTTCCGGGAGGCGAGGTCCTCGGCCCAGCCGACCGTCAGGATCGCGGCCGCGATCAGCGGCCAGACCAGCAGGAACAGCAACCAGTCCGAGCCCAGCGGCAGATACTGCGCCAGGAACGGCACCTGCCACATCCGGTCGGTAATCGCCACGGCGAGGATGAGCGCGACCTCGTGCCACAGGTAGATCGTGACGGCACGGTTGTTGAAGAGCCGGACCAGTCCGTCGAGCCACGGCCACCGGGGCAGCGAGCGCGGCCGGAACCGCATCAGGAGGAGGACGAAGCCCAGCGACCACAGGGCCTGGCCGAGCGGGATCGAGCCCAGGTCGTAGCCCTCGCTCGTGGGGTGGGTGAACGTGAACCAGCCGCCGGCAGCCAGCAGCAGCGCCGAGGCCGCGCCGACGGTACGGGTGCGCAGCGCGTCCAGCGAACCGTCCTGGTGGGCGAAGCCGAGCAGCCAGCAGGCGCCGAAGACGCCGAGGTCGGTGAGGGCCGAGCCGACCAGGACCGGCAGGTCCCACAGCTCGTACTGACTGATCGCGGCCAGCGCGAGAAAGCCCCCGAGGAGCGGGAGCGGGGCGCGCCGCCAGGCCCACAGCAGAAGAGGGGAGAGCAGGACGAACCACAGGTAGGCGCGGACGTACCAGAGTGTCCCGGTCAGCTGCTCGCCCCACTCGCTGCCCGGCGGATCGCCCAGCGGCAGCACCCACAGCAGCATCCGGGGCAGTTCTACGGGACTCCAGCCCCGCGCCAGCATCCAGCAGACCGCGACGGCGGCGAACACCCAGAACGGGATGAGCAGGCGCCGCATCCTGCCGCGGATCACGGAGAGTGCGGGCCTGCTCAGCGAGCGCGCCATCAGCGAGCCGGCCAGCGCGAACATCACGCCGAGCGAGGGGAAGGCGAGCGTCAGCCAGGCCCAGCCGAAGGTGTGGTACGTGACGACGCGGACCAGGGCGAGGGAGCGCAGCAGGTCGAGGTAGCGGTCGCGTCCGGCGGGGCGGGCCGGGGGTGCGGACGGTGCCGCGCCCGCGGTCCTCTGCTCCGGGATGCTGCCGAGCGTGGTCGCCGGCGCGGGGATGCCGCCCTTCGCCATGACGCGGGCGCCGACTTCCCCCGTCCTGCGCAGTTTCTGCCAGCGCAGCCGGCCGCCGCTGATCGCGGTGAGGCAGGCCTGGATGAGCACCAGGTACATCAACTGCCGGTAGACCAGCTGCTGGAGGGGAAGCGCCCACAGTTCCCGCAACCGTTCGCCGTCGAGGCGGAAGGCGTACGCGGCGCAGACGGCCTGGATGCCGAGCACCGCGCACCAGGCCAAGGCCGTACTCGCCGGGTCCATGAAGAAGAAGCCGTAGAGGGCGAAGAGGTCGATGAGCGGGGCGAGCAGCGGGGTCAGCACCATGAAGACGGTGACCAGCGGCAGCCCGACCCGGCCGAAGCGCCCGGAGTGCCCGCTGTCGCGCAGCGCGCCGCGGTGCTTCCACATCGCCTGCATGGTGCCGTACGACCAGCGGTAGCGCTGGCGCCACAGCTCGCCGAGCGAACCCGGGGCCTCGGTGTGCGCGATCGCCTTCTCCTCGTACACCACCTGCCAGCCCGCCCGGTGCAGGGCCATCGTGATGTCGGTGTCCTCGGCGAGCGTGTCGTCGCTCATCCGCCCGGCCTCCTCGAGCGCCACGCGGCGGAACCCGCCGATGGCGCCCGGGATGGTGGGCATGCAGCGCAGCAGGTCGTACATGCGGCGGTCGAGGTTGAAGCCCATCACGTACTCGATGTGCTGCCAGCGGCCGATCATGGTGGTGCGGTTGCCGACCTTGGCGTTGCCCGCGACCGCGCCGACGGCCGGATCGGCGAAGGGCTGCACCAGCTGCCGTACGGTGTCCGGCTCGAAGACCGTGTCGCCGTCCATCATCACGATCAGGTCGTGACTGGCGTGCGCGATCCCGGTGTTGAGGGCGGCGGCCTTGCCGCTGTTGAGCTGGGTGAGGACCGTGACGTTCGGCAGGTCGAGCGCGGCGGCGATCTCGGGGGTGCCGTCCGTCGAACCGTCGTCGACCACGATGATCTCGATGGGATGGTCGCTCTCGGCGAGCGAGCGCACGGTGTCGGCGATGCACTCGCTCTCGTTGTACGCGGGGATGATCACGCTCACCGGTTCGGTGACCGCCTTGCCGTCTCCCCAGGTGAAGTCCGCTCTGCGGCGGGCCCGGGCATGGCGGCGGGCGAGGACGAGCATCGCCAGGAAACGGCCCAGCACCAGGACACCGACGACGGCGAGCAGACCGGCGAGCACGGGCAGCGCCCACTCGGAGAGGACCACCGCGGCCACGAAGACCCGGCCCCGCCACAGCTCGGTGTCGGACACGGGCTGGTTCAGCGGGCCGGACCCGGCGGCGTCGGCGACGGTGGTGAACCGGTAGCCGCGCGCCTGGAGCCTGGGGATCAGCCGGTCAAGGGCCTCGACGGTCTGGGAGCGGTCGCCGCCCGAGTCGTGCAGCAGGACGATCGCCCCGTCGTCGCCCTCGGGCATGGCCGCGTCGACGATCTTCTGGGCCCCCGGCCGCTTCCAGTCCTCGGTGTCCCGGTCGATGAACGCGACGAGATAGCCCTGCTCGCCGTGCCGCTCGACCACCGGCCAGGAGGCGTTGTCGAGAGCCTCGGGCTTCGAGGAGTACGGCGGCCGGAAGAGCGAACTGTGGATCCCGGCCGCACCCGCCAGCGCGAGCTGCGCCTGCGACGTCTCGCGGTCGATGCCCGCCGCGTCCTTGTACGCGAGGTCGGGGTGGCCGAAGGTGTGCAGCCCGATCTCGTGTCCCTCGCGCACCATGTCCGCGACGAGGCCCGGATGCCGCGACGTCATGGTGCCGGTGACGAAGAACGTGCCCGGCACCTGGTGTTCGCGCAGGACGTCGAGGACCTTCGGGGTCCAGGTCGGGTCCGGTCCGTCGTCGAAGGTCAGCACGATGGTGCGGTCGGGCGTGGTGTGCGCGCGGGGCTCATCGCCGGTGGCGTCGACGATCGGGCCGCCGTTGAGGACGTCCCGGGGTACGTCACTGTCCGCGACCAGCGGGTGGGTGCGGTGGTCGGCGGCGTAGTCGCCTCGTACGTAACCGCCGAGCATGAGGACGCAGACCAGCGCCAGCAGGACGAGTGAGGGGACGACGATGTGCGGGCGGGGCCGTCGGGACGTCGGGGATGTTTTCGGGGAGGTCCGTGGTGCTGTCGGACGTGGTGCTGTCGACGTCGAGCGGCGGCCGGCGAGCAGGCGTGTCACCCAAGAACCCCGCCCAGGAGACCGCCCACCGTGTCGGTGACCGGGTCCAGGACGCCGTCGACCACGTCGCCGACGCCGCCTCCGTTGCCTGTGCCGCCTCCGTCTGTGCCGCCGGGGTCGGAGGGGGTGGACGGCTCGGTGGTCGGGTCAGTGGGAGTGGGGTCGTTCGGGGTGGGATCGGTGGGCGTTGTCGGCTCTTCGCCCGGGTCGTTCTCGTCCGGGGTGTCCGGGTTCCCGCCACCGGCTGGGGGGGCGGGCGCGGGTGGCGTCGTGGTTGTCGGGCGGTCGGGAGTCGGTGTGTCGGGGTCGGTGTTCCTGCCGCCCGCCGGCTCTTCCACGCCCCCCTCGGCCTCCCCGGCGGTCGGGGTTTCGCTCGGCCGGTCAGCCGGGGGGTCCGCCGCCTCGCCCCGTGCTGAATCGTTACGCCCACTCCTGCTGGACTCCGGTGCGCCCTGGTCCCGCCCGTCGGCGGCGCCGATGGACGGCTCGCTGTCCCGGTCCCGTATCGGCATCAGCGTCTCGGGAGCGAACGGTGCCGCACCCGCCAGGCTCAGCCCGAGGGTCAGGCAGTAGGCGACGCAGATGCCCCCCATACCCCACCCGACACGGCGGACCCAGCGGGGACGGCGCCCGCTGGAGTCGACGAACACCGGGTCGTTCTCGGGCGCGGACTCGGATGCCGATGCGGACTCGGGCGCGGCCTCGGCCTCGGATGCGGATATGGATTCGGCTGTCGATACGGCCCTGGTCGTGCTGCCGTTCTCGGTCGTGCCGGCGTTCTCGGTCTCGGTCGTGCCCTCGTTCCCGGCGCTTTCGTGCGCGCCGGAGACAGAGTTCGTCACGGTTCCCCCCATGTCGAACGTTCAACGGTTCAACTGCCCAACCTAGAAGCCAAAATTGACGCCCGCAGGTGAGCTGCGAGTCGTCACACACTCCACACAAGCTGGGTGTCTCCTGTTGGCCGCGGCGTTCCCGGCGGAGCGGCCCCTGGTCGGTGTGATCCGGTCGGCCTTGCGGTGGCGGAAGGCGACCCGCAAGATGCGATGTGGGGACCGGGGCCCCCGTGTCGAAAACGGCAGGGGCGGACCGCTACCCGGAGTACACAACAGGAGACAGCGATGTCCCACGAGGCTGCAGAGCCCGAGACCCCGCATCTCGACTTCCACGGCACGACCCCGTACGAGGACTACGTACAGGCGGATGTGCTCACCCACCTCCAGCACACCCTCTCCGACGATCCCGGAGAGATGGTCTTCCTGGTCACGACCCAGGTGATGGAGCTGTGGTTCACCGTCATCGTCCACGAGTGGGAGACCGCGACGAAGGCGCTGCGCGAGGACGACGTGCCGGTCGCGGTGGCGGCGCTGAAGCGGTCCGTACGGGAGCTGGAGGCGCTGAACGCCTCATGGAAGCCCCTCGGCCAGCTGACCCCGGCCCAGTTCAACTCGTATCGCAACGCCCTCGGGGAAGGCTCCGGCTTCCAGTCCGCGATGTACCGGCGGATGGAGTTCCTGCTCGGCGAGAAGTCCTCGTCCATGCTCGTACCGCACCGGGGCGCGCCCCGTGTGCACGCCGAGCTGGAGAAGGCGCTGCATGAACCGAGCCTGTACGACGAGGTGTTGAGGCTCCTGGCCCGGCGCGGGCACGCGATTCCCGCCGCCGTGCTCGAGCGCGACGTCTCGCTCAGGTACGAGCCGTCGCCCGAGGTCGAACAAGTGTGGGCGTCCCTGTACGCGGGCGACGACACCTCCGAACTCGCCCGCCTCGGCGAGGCGTTGACCGATGTCGCCGAGCTGGTGTGGCGATGGCGCAACGACCACCTGGTCGCCACCCGGCGCGCGATGGGCGCGAAGGCCGGGACCGGGGGTTCGGCGGGCGTGGCCTGGCTGGAGAAGCGGGCGCGGAAGAACGTGTTCCCCGAGCTGTGGACGGCGCGGTCCTATGTCTGAACTGAGCGTAAAAGCTGCGGAGTTGGACGCGGCCGACGAACTGGCCAAGCTGCGCTCGCAGTTCGTACTCGACACTGTGTCTGATCATGCGGCTGACGCCGCGGGCGTGTACCTGGACGGGAACTCGCTCGGCGCGCTGCCTGCGGCCGTGCCCGGCCGGGTCGAGGACGTCGTACGGCGGCAGTGGGGTGAGCTGCGGATCCGCTCCTGGGACGAGAGCGGCTGGTGGACGGCACCCGAACGGATCGGGGACCGGATCGCTCCGCTGGTGGGTGCTGCGGCCGGGCAGATCGTGGTGGGCGACTCGACAAGTGTCAACGTTTTCAAGGCAGTTGTGGGAGCGGTGCGCCTGTCGGGGGAGGGGCGGGACGAGATCGTCGTCGACGCCACCACCTTCCCCACGGACGGGTACATCGCCCAGTCGGCGGCGCGTATGACCGGCTGTACGGTGCGTGCGGTGGCCCCCGGCGACGTACCGTCGGCCCTCGGTCCGCGTACCGCGGCGGTGCTGCTGAACCACGTCGACTACCGCACGGGGCGCCTGCACGATCTGCCTTCCCTGACGGCGGCCGTGCACGAGGCGGGAGCGGTCGCCGTCTGGGACCTCTGCCACAGCGCGGGCGCCCTGCCGGTGGGGCTCGACGAGCACGGGGTGGATCTGGCGGTCGGCTGCACGTACAAGTACCTGAACGGCGGCCCGGGTTCCCCGGCATTCCTGTACGTACGCCGCGACCTCCAGGACCGCTTCGACTCCCCGCTCCCCGGCTGGAACTCCCACGTGGACCCCTTCGGCATGCGCTCGGAGTACGAACCGGCGGGAGGCGCACCGCGCGGCCGCGTCGGCACCCCGGACATCCTCTCCATGCTGGCCCTGGAGGCGGCGCTGGAGGTGTGGGAAGGGGTGCCGATCGAGACGGTCCGCACCAAGTCCCTCGCGCTCACGGACTTCTTCCTGGAGTGCGTCTCGGTGTACGTCCCCGAGGGCCGGGTCGAGTCCGTGACCCCCTCGGCCCACGCGGACCGGGGGAGCCAGGTCGCGCTGCGCTGCGACGGCGCACGGGAGGTGATGCGCCGCCTGATCGCCCGCGGAGTGGTCGGCGACTTCCGCGAACCGGACATCCTGCGCTTCGGCTTCACGCCGTTGTATGTGGGGTTCGGGGATGTGGAGAGGGCGGCGCGGGTGTTGGCCGGGGTGGTGGGCTGAGTTGGTCTGAGTAACTGCGTTGGCCCCCCTCGCCTTCGGGCGAGAGGGGGCTTCGTCATGGCCGGAGTCAGCCCGGTCGGTGCCCCACCGCCAGGAGGTGAGAGCTCGCCGCGAGCAGCTCGGGGTACGGCTCGGCCATGCGTGCCGCGGTCAGGGCGGACTCGAACATCTCGGACCCGATCAGGGACTGTCCGGTGTGCCGCTCGGTCGCCGCCAGAAGCGACCAGGCGGGGCCCTCGATACCGAACACTTCGGCTTCGGTGAAGCCGGCCGCGGCCACCTCGTCGCGCAGTTGCTCGGCGCCATGGAAGTACGCGGCGGTGAAGGCCTTCTTCCCGTCGTGCCTCTGCGTCGCGAGGATCTTGCCGATGCTCTTCTGCACCGGCTCACGGTGGAGATGCGCGAACGCCGTGTGCTCGAAGAGCGAGGCGTACTTGTTGATGCCGGCCGCCCCGATGAGGGTGCCGGGCTTGAGGACGCGGTACGCCTCGGCGAGGGCCTGGTCCCGGTCGGCGCGCTCGAGCAGGTGGTAGAGCGGGCCCAGCAGAAGGACGACATCGTACGAGGCGTCCTCTGCGGTCAGGTGGCGTGCGTCCCCCAGCTCGACCGTGGCGCCGGTGTGCTTGGCCTGCTCGACGTGGCGCGGGATCGGGTCGACGAGGTGCACGGTGTAGCCGTCCTCGATGAGCCATCGCGCGTGGACGCCCGGGCCGCCACCGACGTCGAGGATGCGGGCAGGTGCGGGCGGAAGGAAGCGGCGCAGGAGTTCCTGCGTACGTACCAGCTCGAGGCGTCCGTCGGCCGATACGGTCAATCGCTCGTCCTCGTTGGTGGTCTCCGCGTAGAAGGTCACGATCTCTGGTGCTAGTGCCCCGGCAGGCAACGTTCGCCCCGTCGCGACGCCCGGCACGCCCTCTCGCCGCACCGGGCACAAGCCCAAGTACGTCCAGTACGAGGGCTTGAGCGGCCGAAAGGTGGGCAGTCGGCCTTTCAACAGCAAAACCGGGCAGCAGCACTGCATGAAGCCCCAACCTCGTTTCACGTTGGCTGCCACCACTCTCGATGCACCGAACGCCCACGAGTTGGCGCAGTTCTACCAAACCCTGCTCGGATGGCCGATGCAGAAGGAGGAACCGGACTGGGTTGAGATCGCACCGCCCGACGGCGGTGCCGGGCTGTCGTTCCAGACGGAGCCGCTCTTCACCCGTCCGCAGTGGCCTTCCACCCGGTCCGAGCAGCAGATGATGATGCATCTGGACATCGAGGTGAACGATTTGTCATCGGCCGTCGATCACGCCCTTGCCCTGGGAGCGACCGTGACGGACTTCCAACCTCAGGCCGACGTGCGCGTGCTGTGCGACCCGGCGGGCCACCCGTTCTGTCTCTTTGTGCGCACCGGCTCACCACGCTGAGAAAACATCAAGCCCTGTGGATCAAGGTCTTTAAGGCTCTCGACTCGCCTTGCGGGGTCACGGCATCAGGCGGGACAGATGATGGTCCACGAGCGACTTCGCCTCTGCCGGCGTTCGGTGCCCGAGCAGGACCGCGTCGCCGAGGCCGGCAACGAGGGCCAGCAGGAGGTCTGATTCCTGGGCCGGGTCCAGTTTCGGGTGCAGGTCGCCGTCTGCCTGGGCGGCGGTGACCATGGCGGCTACGGCATCGCGGAGCTGTGCGTGACCGGTGCGGAATCGTTCGGCGATCTCCGGGTCCTTCAGTGCGCGCACGACGAACGCGTTCGCGACCAGCGCCTCGGTCCGGCTCTCGTCGGTGAGGGGGAGCAGGGCGACCAGGGCGGCGCGCAGACCTGCAAGTCCACCGGCGAACTGCACCCGGTTTTCCACCTGGTCACGCAGTGTCCTTGTCGCGTGGCGCAGCATGGCGTCCTTGCTCGGGAAGTAGTGCTGCACCAGGCCCTTCGAGATGCCGGCCTCGGCCGCGACCTCACCGAGGCTCACCGCTTCCAGGCCGCGATCGGCCGCGATGCGGCGGACCGCGGTGGCGATGAGTCGTCGCCGCTCCTCGTGATCGACCCGCTTGGGCATCACACCACCTCTTCACGATACGAACGGATTGCAAAACGCTCCGGAGCTGTTTACGATGCGATCGTATCGCCAAAAAGGGAGGTCGCGATGACGCTCGGCGGATTCACCTCGCCGCAGGCCCGCGCCGAGTACGACACGGCATACGACCGGGGGTTCGCCGCGCTGCCCGCCCCCACCCAACAGCGCGACGTGTCGACGGCGTTCGGCACCGCGCGGGTCTACCGCTTCGGCGAGCCCGGCCCCGCCCCGGTGGTGCTGCTCCCCGGCCGGGCAGGCACGACGATCATGTGGGAGCCCAATCTCCCCGCGCTCGCCGCACGCGGCCCGGTGTACGGGCTCGACCTCATCGGCGAACCGGGACGCAGCGAACAGACCGCTCCCCTCCACAACGCCGACGACCAGGCCGCCTGGCTCGACACCGTGTTCACCACGCTGGCCCTGCGCAACGTGCACCTCGTCGGCTACTCCTTCGGCGGCTGGCTCGCCACCAACCTGGCCGTGGGCGCGCCGGACCGGCTCGCCTCGCTGACATTGATCGACCCGGTGCAGACCTTCGCCCGGTTCCCGATCCCCCTGCTCGTGCGCTCCGCGCTCACCCTCGTCCCGGGCATCCGTCGCTGGGCCCGGCCGTCCTTCCTGGCCTGGATCTCCGACGGCGCCGAGGTGGCCGAGGACGACCCGGTGGCAACGGTGATCGACGAGGGCATGCGGACCTACCGGATCGCGCTGCCGACCCCGGTCCTGTTCACCGACGCGCAACTGCGCGGCATGACGGTCCCGGTGCTCGCACTCATCGCGGGCCGCAGCGTCATGCACGACGGCCGGCGCGCTGCCGCCCGCGCTCGCGATTTGCTGCCGGACGCCCGGGTCGAGCTGTGGCCGGCGGCGACGCATGCGATCGCGGGCGAGTCGGCCGCCGAGGTCAACGCCCGGCTGCTGGAGTTCCTGGCCGAGATCGAGCAACAGGGTCAGGTGCGGCGATGAGGGACCGGACACCAGGCGGCAGCCCGTTGGTCGCGCTTGTGCTGTGGGACGCGGGACTGCCGCTGCTGGCCTACTACGGCCTGCGCGCCGCCGGGCAGGGTGAGCAGGTCGCGCTGCTGGCCGGTGCGGTGTTCGCCGCACTGCGCATCACCTGGGTCGCGGTGCGGCACCGCTCGTTCGACGCCTTCGCCGCCCTGCTCGCGGCGGTACTGGCCGTCGGCCTCGTGCCGTCATTCGCCACCGGCGACGCACGGTTCATCCTCGTGAAGGAGTCCTTCGGCACCGCGGCGGCCGCGTTGATCCTGCTCACCAGCTGTGCGAGCCGCACGCCGCTGGTCCTGGTGGCGGTACGGGCCGGCTCGTCCGCAGCCAAGCGCGCGGAAATAGACCGGCTGTGCGCTCAGGTGCCGCATTTCCGGCGGGCGTTCGTGCGGATGTCGGCCGTGTGGGGAACGGGCCTGCTGCTGGAGGCAGTGCTGCGGGTGCCGCTGGTGTACGTGCTGTCCGCGGACGTGATGGCCGGTCTCAGCGTCGTACTGCTGCTGGTCGTGATCGCGCTGCTGTCCGCCTGGACAGCCTGGTACGCCGGCCGGATCCAGACCCGGCACACCCCCAAGGACATCAAGACCAGCGACGACGCGGCGCGGCCGACGGCCTGAGCTCTGGCCAACACCGCCTCCATCCTCACCGGATCAACCTTCTCCGGACCGTTCGAAGCGGGCTCTGGCGCTGACGAGGGCCACGAGGTGGGGTGCGTTCACCGCCCGCCACCGTTGCTGGGCGGACGCCGTTCGCTGCCAACCGCAACAGCGTGCCAGCCCCATGTCGGCCCACGTCACAGGGCTGGTAGCGTCCCGGCCAACGTTCGAACAGCGCTGAGAGGTTGGAGCATGCCGGAGGACGACGCAGCCCGCATAGCCGCGGAACCGGACGCCGTCGCTGCCCGTGCCGCGGCCGAGGAGCAGTCGGCTTTCTCGCATCCGCCTGTCGATCCCGACACCACCGCCGCGTACGGCGACCATCCCGACCAGGTGATCGACTTCTATGCGCCGCGCGGAGGCGAGGAGTCGGCGCCGTTCGTCGTCGTACTGCACGGGGGCGCCTGGCGGGCCGCGTACGACCGTCGGCACATCACGCCGTTCGTGGACTTCCTGGCCCGGCGGGGTTTTGCCGTGGCCAATGTCGAGTACCGGCGTGGCGGTGCCGGGTCGGGGGAGGGCGATGACGGTTCCGTCGCGGGGTGTTGGCCGGACACCTTCGACGACGTCGCGGCGGCGCTCGACGCGCTCCCCGGTCTCGTACGGGAGGCCCTGCCACAGGCCGACGCGCGCCGTACGGTGATCACTGGGCACTCGGCGGGCGGGCAGCTCGCCCTGTGGGCCGCCGCCCGGCACCTGCTGCCGGCGGACGCGCCTTGGCGTACGGAGCGGCCGGCGCCGCTGCGGGGTGTTGTCGCGCTCGCTCCGATCGCAGACTTCGCTGTCGCCGAGAAGCTGGACGTATGTGCTGGGGCAGCTCTTCAACTCCTGGGCGGGGAGGGGAAGTTCGCGGAGCGGCAGCCGTACGCCGATCCCGCGCTTCTGCTGCCCACCGGAATCGCCACGACCTTGGTGCAGGGCCGGGCAGACGTCGTCGTGCCGCAGGCCGTCGCCGAGTCGTACGCGGACGCGGCGGCGAAGGCCGGGGAGGTGGTGGGGCTCACGCTCCTCGACGACGTGGGGCACTTTCCGCTGATCGATCCGGCTGCGGACGCGTGTGCGGTGGTGGCGGAGGAGATCGCGCAGCTGGGTTGGTGAGCCGGTTGGTGGACGGGGGCGTGAGGCGGGCTGTTGGCGGCTCGGGTCCTCCTGCCCAGCCGCCCGGTCATACCCGTAATACCTGAGAGCTACGTCGCAGGTGAGCTCCCTGGCGGGACGCTGACCACAAGGTCGCGTCCGTAACTTCCTTTCCAGTCAGGCCCGATGAACGGGTCGGTGAGCTGGGAGTGGGAGGACGGGCGTCATGGGGGTGCGGGGGAAGCGCAGGCCGGAGCCTGGGGCGAGGCCGGATTCGGCGACGGGGTCGGCTGGTTGGTCTGGTTCGGCTCGGGTGCGTCGGCCGGGGCGGCTCGGCCGACTGTCGCGCGGGCTGCTCGCCGCGCTGGTCACGGCCGCCGTCGTCGTTCCCATCTCCGCCGCTGCCGCGCACCCGGAGATCCCGGCCCCCGCACCGGCCCGCCTCACGGCGATGAGCTCGGCGACGCTGGACGACGCGTATGCCGCGAACCGCGCGAACGCCGCCGAGGCGGCCCGGATGGCCGCCGACCACGGCGACCACGGCCGCGCGGCAGCGGTTCGCTCCATGGCGGACCCCGGCCGGCACTTCCTCTCCTTCGACGCCCGCGGCTCCGGCCGCGCCGTCGAGGTCTTCGGCGACCTGGCGAAGGCCGAGCGCGTGGCCGTACTCGTGCCCGGTTCCGACACGAACCTGGACACGTACGAGCGCTTCCGCGCGGGTGCCGACGCCCTGCACAAACGGCTCGGCATACGTGGCGCGGTCGTCGCCTGGCTCGGCTATGAGACGCCCGGAACCATAAGCCCCGAGGTCCTCACCACGGGGCGGGCTAAGGACGCGGCACCTGAACTGCGCGGATTTATACGGGAGTTGGAGGACCTGAACCTGCAAGCCCGGGTTTCCCTCCTGTGCCACTCATACGGAACCGTCGTGTGTGCGGAGGCGGCCGAGAGCGCCTTCCGGGCCGCCGGTTCCGTACGGTCCTCCGGGTCCTCTGGGCCCGTCGGTTCATCCGGTGCCGTCGGTGCCTCGCGTGCCGCAAGCGGCGAGGGCCGCGCCATGGGCGACCTCGATGTCTCCGACATCGCTCTCTTCGGCAGCCCCGGAACCGGCGCCGACTCCGTCGCCGGGCTGCACACGGACGCCCGCGTATGGGCGGGCCGAGGCGCCGACGACTGGATCGCGGACGTCCCGCACGCCAAGGCCGACCTCTTCGGCACCACCGTCGGTTTCGGCACCGACCCCGTGTCGCCGGACTTCGGTGCGCGCGTCTTCGCGGCCGGCGACGGCGGCCACAGCGACTACCTCAAGCCGGGCTCGGTGTCCTTGGACAACCTCGCCCGGATCGTTCTCGGCGAGACTTCGGAGGTGACCCATGCGTGAGCTGAAGTTGAGGGGGAGGGTGGGGGAGGGGGAGGGCCCCCCGAAGGACTCCACGCGGAACGCCGCCCGCCCCGGTCATTCGCCGGGCACCACCCCACGCCCGTTCCTCCGGGAAGGCCTAGTTCGTGAAGCCCTCCACCGCCTCCGCCAAGCCACCCACCAGATCGACGCTGCCACCCCGCCCCACCGCGACCGCTCCCTCGACGCCCTGCGCGCCTTCGCGATACTCGGCATAGTGCTCGGCCACTGGCTGGTCACGGCACTGGTCGCGGACGGCGGCGCACTGCGTACGTCGAGCCCGCTGGCGTATATGCCATGGCTGGCCCCGGTCTCCTGGGTCTTCCAGACGCTCGCGGTGTTCTTTCTGGTGGGCGGGCATGTGGCGACCAGGAGTTACGAGTCGGCGCGGGCCCGTGGCACGACGTACGGGAAGTGGTTGCGTACGCGGCTGTCGCGCCTCTTCGGGCCGGTGGCCGCCGTGCTGGGCCTGTGGACCGTGGCCGCGGTCTGTCTGCTCGTGACGGGGACGGGTGTGTCGACGGTGCATGCGTTGCTGAAGCTCGTCCTGTCGCCCCTGTGGTTCCTGCTGGTCTTCGCGGGACTGACGGCGCTGACCCCACTCGTTGCCCGGATCAACCCGCTGTGGCCGCTGGCCGTCGTTCTCCATGTGGACCTCATACGCTTCGGGTTCGGCGGTCCGGCCTGGCTGGGCTGGATCAACGTGGCGGCGGGCTGGCTGGTGCCGTACACGCTGGGCGCGGCCTGGATGCGGGGTGAGCTGACCCGGCGTTCCGGGTGGGTGATGCTGATCGGCGGTGCGGCGACGACCGCGGCGCTCGTTGCGTGGGCCGGATACCCGGCGTCGATGGTCGGCGTCCCCGGCTCCGCGGTCTCCAACCTCAACCCGCCGACCCTGGCCGCCGTCACCTTCGGCCTGGCCCAGTGCGGTCTGGCGTTGCTGCTCCGGGAGCCGTTGCGCCGGGCGATGCGGCGGCCCGTGGCGTGGGCGGCGGTGGCGTTCGTCAACCTCTCCGCGATGACGATATTCCTGTGGCACCAGACGGCGCTGATGTCGGTCACCGCGACGGGCCTGTTCGCCGGCCGTCTCCCGGGACTGCACACCACCCCCGACAGCCTGGCCTGGGTCCTGGCTCGTTTCGCCTGGCTTCCGGTCTTCGCCCTCGCCCTCATGGTGTGCTGGGCGGCCTTTCGCTCCTACGAGCAGGGGCGCCGTCGGCGCGGTGGGCGCCTGTCGCGCGTGGTCCACGTACACCGTGGCAGGGCGGGAGCGAAGGGGGTTGGGCGTGCCTAGGGTGATGTGGATGAGTGCGGTGGAGAAGCGGCTGGTTCGGGGACTGCGGGTGCTGCGCGAGGACCTGTGGACCGGGAAGGCGGATCCGTTGCCGCCCTCGGTGTGGTTGCGCTGGCTGCCGCATGGGCTGGTGGTTCTGGTCGCGATCGGCACCACCATCGCCAACGGGGATCAGTTCGGTGACGGCTACAACCTGGGTACGGAGTACGCCCTGGTGTGCGCGCTGGCCCAGGGTGCCGCGGTGGGGATGGCGCTGCGGTGGCCGGTTCCGGCGTGGTGGCTGTCGATGGTGACCATGGTCGTGGTGGCCATGGGGGCCCGCACCCAACTGCTCGCCGATCACGTCGCGTTCAACAGCCCCTGGCCGTGGGGCCCGCCCAGTCTGGTCGCACACGCAGTGGTGCTGTTCCTGCTGGCGTTGCGGGTGCCTGTGCGCGTGGCCGCCGCGGCCCTGGCCCTGACCGCGCTGGTCACGTGGGTGGTGCAGGGCCTCATCGGCGCCGCGAACTATTCGTCGACGGGCACGCTGGCCGTGGCCCTGTTCGCCGGCGTCGTCCTCCTCGGCACCGCCCTCCGCGGTCGCCGCGAAGCCCGCACCCAACTCGTAAAGCAGGCCGGTATCACCGCCGAGGAGCGCGCCCGCCGTACGGTCCTGGAGGAGCGCAACCGCATCGCCCGCGAGCTGCACGACGTGGTCGCCCACCACATGTCGGTCATCTCCATCCAGGCCCAGGTCGCCCCTCACCTGGTCGAGAACCCTTCCGACGAGCTCAGGGAGAACCTCGACGGCATCCGGCAGAACGCGCTCGAGGCGCTCACCGAGCTGCGCCGCGTGCTGGGCGTGCTGCGCTCGGAGAACCCCGAGGACCCGTACGGTCTCGGCGCTCCCGGTACCGGAGCCGCGCCCGACGCCCCGCAGCCCACCCTCGACCGGCTCGACGTGCTCGTCGAGAACACCCGTGCCGCAGGTCTGAAGGTGAACACCGAGATCAGCGGCGAGGTGCTTCCGCTGCCGCCGGGCGTGGAGCTGTCCGCGTACCGGATCATCCAGGAGGCGCTGAGCAACGCGTTGCGACACGCGCCCGGTTCCGAGGTGCGCGTGGAGCTCACGCACTTCCCGCGCGGCCTGCAGATCCGGGTCATCAACTCCGCGCCAAGGCGCCCCGCCCCGCCGTCGCCGGGCGCGGGCCACGGTCTGCTGGGTATGCGGGAGCGCGCGGCGATGCTCGGTGGCACCCTCATGGCGATGGAGACGTCCTGCGGCGGCTTCACGGTGGCGGCGTTCCTGCCCCGCGCCGGAACCGCCGATGGAACGGCCTCCCTCGACGACACTGTCTCCGACAACTCGGCAGACTCCGACAACTCCACAGACTCCCCAGGAGAACGACCATGACGAGTGGCGCCATCCGCGTACTCATCGCCGATGACCAGCAGATGGTCCGGCAGGGCTTTTCGGTGCTGCTCAACATCCAGCCCGACATCGATGTGGTCGGCCAGGCCGTCGACGGCCTGGACGCGGTCGCCCAGGTCGCCGAGCTCCTCCCGGACGTCGTCCTGATGGACATCCGCATGCCCGAACTCGGCGGCATCGAGGCCACCCGCCGCATCACCGACAAGACCCCGCAGATCAAGGTGCTGGTGCTGACCACGTTCGATCTCGACGAGTACGTGTATGACGCGCTGCGCGCGGGTGCCTCCGGGTTTCTGCTGAAGGACGCGTCCGCCGACAAGCTGGCGGAGGCGATCAGGGTGGTCGCCGCGGGGGACGCACTGCTTGCGCCCGGGATCACGAGGCGTCTGATCGCCCGGTTCTCCCAGCTCGACGGGGCTCCCCGCGCCCCGCTCAAGGAACGCGTCGGTGAGCTGACCGAGCGCGAGACGGAGGTCCTCGCCCTGATCGCGCAGGGTCTGTCGAACGCCGAGATCGCCGAGCGGCTGGTGGTGGCCGAGCAGACGGTGAAGACTCATGTGGGCCGGATCCTGGTGAAGTTGGGGCTGCGGGACCGGACGCAGGCGGCGGTGTTCGCGTACGAGTCGGGTCTGGTACGGCCTGCCGGGTACTGAACCACCGGTCGCGGAACTGCCTGCTGGGTACGGGCCGTGGGCGTCCGCGCACGGACCACGGGCGTCCGCACGGGCTCGCCCCTGGCTGCCCGTAGTACCTGAGAGGGACCTCGGAGGACCCTTCTCACTGGTGACGACCGCGAGCCGCCCGCCGCTTACTGTTTTGAACGTGACCGAGACGACCCAGACTCAGACGACACCCCCGCGGGGCGGAGCCAAGTCGCGCAGTCCTGAGTACCGGCTGGCCGTGGACGCCCTGCGCGGGCTGCGGCAGGAGCTGGTCCACGACGCGTTCGCCTACCGCCCGCTGCCGCGCATGAGCGTGGACGGCCCGATCACCCGGCGGCTGCCCGGGCGCCTGCGGGAGTACGCGGGGTGGACCCCGCACGCCGTGGTGCTAGGGGCCGGCCTGCTGGCGATGGCCATAGCCGGCACCGCGAGCCACGGCGGTGAGATCAGCGCGGCGATCAGTGCCCTCCTCGCGCTGATCCCGGTCCTGCTGACGTTGGTCCGGCCCGTCGGCGCCTTCTGGGCGTCCGCCGCGGCGACCCCGGTCGCCGCGGCGTTCAACGGTGACGGCTGGCCCGACTGGCCCTGGCCGCCCGGTGCTTTCGCCGCGCACTTGGTGGTGCTCACGGTCGTGGCGCTGCGGACGCGTCCCCGCACGGCCGCGTGGATGTGGGCTCTGACGGCTTGCTACGGAATCCTCGCGGAGGCCGTCTTCGGCTCGGACTATTACTCCTCCAACACCGGCCCGATGCTGTTCGTCTCCGCACTGGCCCTCCTGGTCGTCGCCGTCGTCCACATACGCCGTACGGCAGAGCGGCAGGTGATCGCCCAGCAGACGGTGACCGAGCACGAGCGCTCCAAGCGCACCCTGCTCGAGGAGCGCACCACCATCGCCCGCGAGCTGCACGATGTGGTTGCCCACCACATGTCGGTGGTCGCGATCCAGGCGGAGGCCGCGCCCTACCGGGTGGAGAACCCGCCGCCGGAGCTGGAGCACGCGTTCGCGGTGATACGGGAGAACGCGGTGATCGCGCTCTCCGAGCTGCGCCGCGTCCTCGGTGTCGTTCGCGCTGAGGATTACGAGGCCCCCGACGCCCCGCAGCCGACGCTCGCCGACCTGAACGGTCTGCTGACCAATGTGCGCAACGCCGGCCTGACCGTCGAGAAGGTGATCACCGGAGCCGTCCGTGAACTCCCGCAGGGCATAGAGCTGTCCGCGTACCGAATAGTCCAGGAGGCGCTCAGCAACGCGCTGCGGCATGCGCCTGGTGCCTCGGCCCGCGTGGAGATCGGCTATGTGCTGGGCGGCCTCGGGCTGCGGATCGTCAACGGTCCGGCGACCGAGCCGGTGAAGCCCTCGCCCGGTGCCGGGCACGGGATCACGGGGATGCGGGAGCGGGTGACGATGCTGAACGGTGAGATGACGGCGGCCGCGACGGACGACGGGGGGTACGAGGTGACGGTCTTCCTGCCGGTGCCCGTCTCCGACACGGAGACCTCGAGGGACTCGGGAGACTCCGTATGACCATCCGGGTGTTGATCGCCGATGACCAGATGATGGTCCGCGAAGGGTTCTCGGTGCTGCTCGGCGCGATGCCGGACATCGAGGTGGTCGGCGAGGCGGTCAACGGGCGGGACGCGGTGGACCGGGTGCGGGAGCTCGCTCCCGACGTGGTCCTGATGGACATTCGTATGCCCGAGCTCAACGGCATCGAGGCGACCCGGGAGATAGTCGCCGCGGACGGCGGGGCCAAGGTGCTGGTGCTGACCACGTTCGATCTCGACGAGTACGTGTACCAGGCGCTCCGCGCCGGTGCGTCGGGCTTCCTCCTGAAGGATGCCTCGGCCCGCCAACTCGCGGACGGTGTAAGGGTGGTGGCGGCCGGCGAGGCCCTGCTCGCGCCGTCCGTCACCAGGCGGTTGATCACGGAGTTCTCGAAGCTGTCGGAGGCGCCGCGGCTGTCGGCCACCGCGCGGGCGGCGTACGGAGATCTGACCGAGCGGGAGACGGAGGTGCTGGTGCTCATCGCGCAGGGGCTGTCCAACGGCGAGATAGCCGAGCGGCTCGTGGTCGCCGAGTCGACGATCAAGACTCATGTGAGTCGGATCCTGGTGAAGCTGGGCCTGCGGGACCGGACCCAGGCGGCGGTGTTCGCGTACGAGGCGAGGCTGGTCACGCCGGGGTGAGGAGTCACCTCGGGGTGAGGGGGCACGCCGGGATGGGAGGGCAAGCCCGGAAGAGAGGCACGCCGGGACGGAAGCGCGTGCCGTTCGGAGGAGGGTGTGGCGTTCCACGGAGGGGGCGGCTCTGGTGGGCCGAGACGCGGCAGGTTAGCGTCCCGACATGGCAGACCTTTCCGACTCCTCCAACTCCTCTGACTCCGACCGTGCTCTCGACGCGTTCAACCCCTGGGATCCCGGGTTCGTCGCCGATCCCTACCCTGCGTATGCCGAGCTGCGTGACCGGGGGCGGGTGCACTACTACGAGCCCACCAACCAGTGGCTGGTGCCGCGTCACGCGGACGTGTCGGCGTTGCTGAGGGACCGGCGGCTGGGGCGGACGTATCAGCACCGGTTCACGCACGAGGACTTCGGGCGGACGGCGCCGCCGGTCGAGCACGAGCCGTTTCATGTGCTCAACGACCACGGCATGCTCGACCTGGAGCCGCCGGACCACACCCGGATCCGGCGCCTGGTGTCGAAGGCGTTCACGCCGCGTACGGTCGAGGGGCTGCGCCCGTACGTCCACAAGCTGGCGAACGAGCTGGTCGCGGGCCTCGTCGCAGACGGCGGAGGCGATCTGCTGACGACGGTCGCCGAGCCGCTGCCGGTCGCCGTGATCGCCGAAATGCTGGGCATTCCGGAGTCCGACCGTGCCCCGCTGCGGCCCTGGTCGGCGGACATCTGCGGGATGTACGAGCTGAACCCGTCACAGGAGACGGCGGCGAAAGCGGTCCGGGCGTCGGTCGAATTCACCGAGTATCTGCGGGAGTTGATCGCTGTTCGGCGCAAGGAGCCGGGGGACGATCTGATCTCGGGTCTGATCGAGGCGTACGAGGAGGGCGATCGGCTGACCGAGCAGGAGATGATCTCCACCTGCGTCCTGCTCCTCAACGCGGGGCACGAGGCGACGGTGAACGCCACGGTCAACGGCTGGTGGGCGCTGTTCCGCAACCCCGACCAGCTGGCGGCTCTCCGCGCCGACCGCGCACTGTTGTCCACAGCTGTGGAAGAACTGATGCGCTACGACACTCCGCTCCAGCTCTTCGAGCGCTGGGTGCTGGACGAGATCGAGATCGACGGCACGGTGATCCCGAGGGGCAGCGAGGTGGCAATGCTCTTCGGCTCCGCCAACCACGACCCGGCGGTCTTCACCCGCCCCGAGGAACTCGACCTCGCCCGGCGGGAGAACCCGCACATCTCGTTCAGCGCGGGGATCCACTACTGCATCGGCGCACCCCTGGCCCGTATCGAACTGGCCGCGTCCCTGGGCGCGTTGCTCGACCGGGCACCGACACTCCGCCTGGCCGCCGAGCCGGAGCGCAAGCCGAACTTCGTCATCCGCGGCCTCAAGGAACTACTCGTGGAGCTCTGAGTCAGTGGCCGTGGCCGGGGCCGTGTCCGTGGTGGCGGCCGTGGCCCGGCGGCGCCTGCGCAACACACGTATCAGCAGCGCACAGGCGAGGGCGGGTAGGGCGGCTCCGGCTGCCACGACGAGCGGCAGCTCGGTGAGCAGCACGCTGTAGTCCGTGCCCTCGCCCTCGAAACCGCCGCCCATGTGCAGCCGCGTACGCTCCGAGGAGGCCCAGACGAGTGCCGCCACCGACGCCCCGGCCACCGCCAGGACACATCCCCCACACGACGCCGCGCTTTCCCGTCGCTCCATGCCCGCAAGGGACGCGCCTGGCGGGCCATGGGTTCCGTCACGTGCTCATGTCCCGTCGCCGCAGGGCCGCCAGGCCTCCCGTGACCAGGGCGGCGGCGATGGCCGTCAGGATCAGTACCGGTGTCCACGTCATGTCGCCGCCCGGCAGTTTCGGCAGGTGGCCGAACGGTGAGAGGTCCATGACCGGCTCGGGCAGTTCCAGAGCCGGGCCGATCCAGCCCAGGAGCAGGGCGGCGCCGGCCACCCCCCACGCGCCGAGCGCCACCTGCGGAGACACCCCGTGCAGGAGCACCGCGAGGCCGCCGATCGTCCAGATCGCGGGGAGCTGGACGAGGCAGGCGCCGACGATGGGGCCGAGGTCCTGGCCGTAGCCGGCCGCCAGACCGAGGCCGCCGAGGAGCATGATCAGTACGGACCCGCCGAAGGCGATGAGCAGGTGGCCGAAGGCCCAGCGCAGACGGCCCACCGCGTTCGCGAGGACCGGCTCGGCGCGCTGCGAGGTCTCCTCGCCGTGCAGCCGGAGCACGGACTGCACGATGTACAGCGCGGCGACCATCCCGAGCATGCCGGCCATCGTGGCGAGGAACGCGTCCGTGATCCCGGACTGACCGCCCATCCGCTCGATGATGTCCCGGGTCCGGTCGTTGTCGCCGACCAGGTCCGTCGCCCCTTTCGTGATCCCGCCGAAGGCGGCCCCCGCGGCGAAGAACCCGAGGCTCCAGCCGAGTACGCTGCCGCGCTGCAGCCGCCAGGCCAGCGCCCCCGCCGTACCGAGCCGGCCGACGGCGGGCCCCGGCCGGGTCGGCAGGAAGCTCATGCCGACATCGCGGCGGCCGGTCAGCTCGTACGCGGCCACGCCCTGGACCGCGACGGCGGCCACGAACAGCAGCAGCACCCACCAGCGTTCGTCGGCGAACGACCGCAGATTCTCCAGCCAGCCGATCGGCGAGAGCCAGGTCAGCACGTGCGAACCGTCCTCCGAGGCCGAGTCGCCCGCCGCCCGCAGCACGAACGCCGCGCCCAGCAGCCCGCCCGTCAGCCCCTTCGCGAGCCGCGCGCTCTCCGTGAGCTGCGCGACGATCGCCGCCATCGTGGCGAAGACCATGCCGACGCCGGCCGTGCCGAGCCCGAGCGCCAGTGCGCCCGACGAACCCTGCCCGGCGAGGCCTCCGGCGATGAGCAGCGCCAGCGCCGCGTTCGCGACGAACGCCGCGAGCAGCGCCGCGGTCAGCGGGGCGCGCCGCCCCACCATCCCGGCCGAGACCATCTCCTGACGGCCGCTCTCCTCCTCGTCCCGGGTGTGCCGTACGACGATGAACAGGCTCATGACCCCGGCCAGCACCCCCGCGAACACTCCGATGCGCCAGGCGACGAGCCCGCCGATCGAGTCGCTGAACACCGGCCCGTACGTGGCGCGCAGCGAGCTGTTCGTCGCCAGCTGCCGGACCACGTCGGCGCGTTCGGCGGCAGTGGAGTACACGCTCTCCAGCGAGCCCGGCATGGAGAGCACCATCAGGGCGATGACGCCGACCCACAGGGGGATCATCACCCGGTCGCGGCGCAGTGCGAGCCTCAACAGGGCGCCGGTTCCGGCGAGTTGACGCGAACCCCCGGTCCGTACGGCGAACTTGGTGTTGGTGGCCACGGCGGTCATCGCGACATCGCCTCCGCGGCGACCTCGTCCTGGTAGTGCCGCATGAACAGCTCCTCCAGCGTCGGCGGCGTCGAGGTCAACGACCGTACGCCCGACTCGGTCAGCGACCGCAGCACCGCGTCCAGCTTGTCGCTCTCGACCTGGAGCCTCACTCGCCTGCCCTGGATGTCCAGGTCGTGGACGCCAGGGAGCCTCCCCAACCCGTTGGGCTCACCGGCCAGTTCGGCGGTGACGCTCGTACGGGTCAGATGGCGCAGATCCGCGAGTGATCCGCTCTCCACGGTGACGCCCTTGCGGATGATGCTCACGCGGTCGCAGAGTTCCTCGACCTCGCTGAGGATGTGCGAGGACAGCAGGATGGTGCGACCCCGGTCCCGCTCCTCCTCCACGCACCGCTGGAAGACCTCCTCCATCAACGGGTCGAGGCCGGAGGTCGGCTCGTCCAGGATCAGCAGGTCGACGTCCGAGGCGAAGGCGGCGACGAGGGCGACCTTCTGCCGGTTGCCCTTGGAGTACGTGCGCCCCTTCTTCGTCGGGTCGAGCTCGAACCGCTCGATCAGGTCGGCCCGCCGCGCCTTGTCGAGCCCTCCGCGCAGCCGCCCGTACAGGTCGATGACCTCGCCTCCGGAGAGGTTGCGCCAGAGGGTCACGTCGCCGGGGACGTACGCGACCTGGCGGTGCAGCTCCACCGCGTCGGCCCAGGGGTCCCGGCCGAGTACCTGCGCGGCGCCGGCGTCGGCGCGCAGCAGGCCCAGCAGGACGCGGATGGTGGTGGACTTCCCGGCGCCGTTGGGGCCGAGGAAGCCGTGGACTTCGCCGGTCTCGACGTTCAGGTCGAGGCCGTCCAGCGCGTGTGTCCTGCCGAACGACTTGTGCAGTCCGGATACCTCAACGGCACAGTTTGCCTTCGTCATGATTTTTAACCTACGCGTGTTTCACAAATTTGTGAAGTTAAGGAAGCGTTAAAACGTCCGGCTAGAATCGACAACGGCGCGCTGAGCAGCGCTGAACAGGGGAGAGGATCGAGAGATGAGCGAACCGAGTGCGGCGGGACGGGACCCGGAGGCGGTCTCGAAGTTCGTCGAGAGCTTCGCCGCGCAGTTGGTCGAGGCCGGGATGCAGCGCATGGCGGCCCGGGTGTTCGCGGCGCTGCTCGCCTCCGACTCCGGGGCGATGACCTCCGTCGAACTCGGCGAGCAACTGCAGATCAGCCCGGCTGCCGTCTCCGGAGCGGTGCGCTACCTCGCGCAGCAGCACATGGTCTCGCGTGAACGTGACCCCGGCTCCCGGCGCGAGCGGTACCGGGTGCACAGCAATCAGTGGTACGAGGCGGTGACCAACCGGGACGCGGTGCTCAAGCGCTGGGAGTACACCCTGCGGGAGGGCGTCGACGGTCTCGGCCCCGAGACCCCCGCCGGCCGCCGGCTCGCCGAGACCCTGGCCTTCTTCGAGTTCCTCGAGGGCGAGCTGCAGGCCCTGATGGACCGCTGGCGTGTGGAGCGGGCCAGGCTGTTCGGGTAGCGCTCCCTGGTCCGCGACGCCCATGTTGACCCATGTCGGCCGACCGAAGAGATCGCAAAGATCGCCAGGACGACCATTGTGACGCCGGAATCCTGCTGGATGATTGAGTCGGCTCACAGGTCTGGGCGTTAAATGCTTGTCAACTAGACCTTTAGAACGAACGTCTGCGTTAACTCTTCTTCCATACGTCTTCTTTCCATGGACCCCGTCGGCCACCCCCTCGTACGGTCGCCGCCATGAGCACCTACACCGCGACCCTCGGCGGCCGGAGCCATCAGTTCGGCGACTTGCCCAGGCTGCTTGCCGCCGCGAGCCCCGAGCGCTCCGGCGACCGGCTCGCAGGGCTCGCCGCCGAGTCGGCGCAGGCGCGGGTCGCGGCGCGATGGGCGCTCGCGGAGGTGCCGCTCGCACGGTTCCTCGCCGAGCCGGTGATCCCGTACGAGAGCGACGACGTGACGCGCCTCATCGTCGACACGCACGACGCGGCGGCCTTCGCACCGGTGTCGTCGCTCACGGTCGGGGAGTTCCGCGAGTGGCTGCTGTCCGAGGCGGCGGACGCGACGACGCTGACCGCGCTGGCGCCCGGCCTGACGCCCGAGATGGTGGCCGCCGTCTCCAAGCTGATGGGCAACGCCGACCTCGTCGCCGTCGCCCGCAAGGCGCACGTCGTCACCGCCTTCCGCTCCACGATCGGCCTGCCCGGCCGCCTCGCCACCCGCCTCCAGCCCAACCACCCCACGGACGACCCGGCGGGAGTGGCGGCCGCCCTGCTGGACGGCCTGCTGCTCGGCTCCGGCGACGCGGTCATCGGCATCAACCCGGCGACCGACAGCCCCAAGGCCGTACGGGACCTGCTGGAACTGCTGGACGGCGTGATCCAGCGGTACGCGATCCCGACCCAGTCCTGCGTCCTCAGCCACGTCACGACGAGCATCGACCTGATGTCGCGTGGCGCTCCCGTGGACCTCGTCTTCCAGTCCATCGCGGGTACACAGGCCGCGAACGCCTCCTTCGGCGTCACGCTGAGCCTGCTGGACGAGGCGCACGAGGCCGCGGCCTCACTGGGCCGGGGCACGGTGGGCTCGAACGCCCTGTACTTCGAGACCGGCCAGGGCAGCGCACTGTCCGCCGACGCACACCACGGAGTGGACCAGCAGACGGTGGAGGCCCGCGCGTACGCGGTCGCCCGCCGCTACGACCCCCTCCTGGTCAACACGGTGGTGGGTTTCATCGGCCCGGAGTACCTCTACGACGGCCGCCAGATCCTCCGGGCTGCCCTGGAGGACCACTTCTGCGGCAAGTTGCTGGGCCTGCCGATGGGCCTGGACATCTGCTACACGAACCACGCCGACGCGGACGACGACGACATCGCCACGATGCTGACGATGCTCGGCGTGGCGGGCGCTTCGTTCGTGATCTGCACGCCGGGCGGCGACGACATCATGCTCAACTACCAATCGGCCTCGTACCACGACGCGTTGTACCTCCGGCAGGTACTGGGTCTGCGTCCCGCCCCGGAGTTCGAGGCGTGGCTGGACAGGATCGGGTTGCTGGACGAGCGGGGCGGGATACGGGATGTCACGGGTACAGGGCATCCGCTGACGGCGATCGGCAGGGAGCTGGCGGCATGACGGATACGGCGGATACAACGGATCGTCAACTGGCAATGGCGGTACGGGCCTTGGTGGCCCCCGAGACCATCGAGCCCTCCAAGTCCATCGAGCCCCCTGAGTCCCCCGATACCGCGCTGTGGGCCCCCCTTCGCCGGCACACCCAGGCGCGGATCGGGCTGGGCCGGGCGGGGTCCGGGCTGCCGACCCGGCACCGGCTGGAACTCCAGGCCGCGCATGCCGCCGCGCGGGACGCGGTGCACTCGCCGTTCGAGCCGGATGTGGTCGCGGCGGGGCTTGCGGGGACGGGGCTGGCGACCGTGCGGGTGCGGAGCGCGGCTGCGGACCGGCTTACGTATCTTCAGCGGCCGGATCTGGGGCGGCGGCTGGAGGACACGGACCGGGTCCACCTTCCCGTGGGGGAGTGGGACGTGGTCTTCGTCGTCGCCGACGGCCTGTCCAGCCGGGCCGTCCACGAGCATGCGGCGCCGGTGGTGCGCGAGACGATGACACGGCTGGGGGCCTGGCGGATCGCGCCGGTCGTCCTGGCCGAACAGGCCCGGGTCGCCCTCGGCGACGACATCGCCCACGCCATGGGCGCGACGATGACCGTGGTCCTGGTCGGCGAACGCCCGGGCATGTCCGCGGCGGACTCCCTGGGCGCGTACCTCACGTACGCCCCGGCCCCGGGCACGACGACGGACGCGGACCGCAACTGCCTGTCCAACATCCGCCCGCCGCTGGGCCTGACCTACGAGACGGCTGCCGCCAAGCTGGCATCTCTGATGCACCGGGCCCGCGAACTGCGGCTCACCGGGGTGGGACTGAAGGACGAGTCGGACGCGTTGTCGGCGTAGGTGGGGCTGTTTTCGCCCCCGCCGCCCCTACCCGTCCCGTCCCTGGGGCTCCGCCCCGGACCCCGTTTCCGGGGGCCAGCCCCCGGGCCCCCGCTCCTCAAACGCCGGAGGGGCTGATTTTCCGCGGCCTGGGCTGATTTGCTCAACGATGCAGCGCAGGCCAGGCACAACCAGCCCGTCCGGCGCTTGAGGACGAGGCCGTTCAGGCCGATAGCGGGGGGTCTGGGGGCGCAGCCCCCAGCGGGGTCCAGGGGCGGAGCCCCTTGGTACGGGACGGGTAAGGGCGGCGGGGGCGAGAAAACCCCACCCCTCACCCCGGCAACGTAAGCCCCCAAGCCCCCTCCCGGACCGTCCAGGTCCGAGTCCGCACCGGCCCGCTGACCACCGCGTCCGCGCGGTAGCGGAAATGCGCCCCCGACACGGTGATGATCCGGGCGACAGCCTCCAGCGGCGCGGCCTCCGCCCCCACCGACGCAGGCCGGACCTCGACCCGCGCACCGGAACCGCAGGGCGTGACCGACACCGCCTCCACCGGCTGGTCGAGGTCGACGAGGGTGACGCCGTCGACCTCGACCCGGAGCCGGGAGGGGCCGGGCCCGGGCGTGGAGACCACCCGGGAGGGCCGCGCCGCCAGCGTCCGTACGAGCGACTGGCACGTCCGCAGCCAGGGATGCGAGGACGGCTCCTCGGCGGCATCCTGGTCGGCGACGTCCGGATGCCCCGTCCCCGGCGGCACAGCGAGCGGCGGAATCCGCAGATCCCCCAGCACCACCCCGTCGCTGTCGTCGGCGAGCAGATCCAGCCTCCGCTCGACCCCGTCGAGCACGGCCCGCGCGGCGGCGACGGTACCGGTGGGCACCCCCAACGACCGTACGAGCGACAGCGCACCCCCCACCGGCACCACCGACAGCGCACATCCAGCCAGCTCCCGCTGCCGGTGCAAAAGGGACACCGCCCGCAGAAACGCCCGGTCGTCCCCCACGACGACCGGTCGCCGGGACCCGCGTCGGATCAGTGCCCGGGCGAATTCCTCGGGCCCGTCGGGGAGGCACAGTTTGACGGTCGCACCCGCGCTGAGCACGTCTTTCGCGATCCGTACCGACTCACCGTCATGGCGACGGGCGACCGGGTCGATGACCACCAGGAGCTGGTCGGAAGCCGCCACCTCGGTCATGCCTCGCTTCCTCGGGTAGCATCTTTGTGCAAGAGCCCCTTGCGCTATTGCGCCAGGGGCTTCGTCTATTCCGGGGCATCCGGTCCGACGGGTCGCGGCCAACGAAGGTCGCCGGTGTACGCGGCACAAGCCGTGCAGCGTACGCCCCTGACCTTGGACATGCCCCACCCGGAAGGGGTGTACGCCTGTGCCCGCACTTGTGCTGCTCGGTGCTCAGTGGGGTGACGAAGGCAAGGGAAAGGCCACCGACCTGCTCGGTGGATCCGTGGACTACGTGGTGCGCTACCAGGGCGGCAACAACGCCGGCCACACGGTGGTAGTGGGCGATCAGAAGTACGCCCTGCACCTCCTCCCTTCCGGAATCCTCTCGCCTGAATGCACGCCGGTCATCGGAAACGGCGTCGTCGTCGACCCGTCGGTCCTGCTCTCCGAGCTGAGCGGTCTGAACGAGCGCGGCGTCGACACGTCCAAGCTGCTGCTCAGCGGAAACGCTCACATCATCACGCCGTACAACGTCACCGTGGACAAGGTGACGGAACGCTTCCTCGGGAAGCGGAAGATCGGCACGACCGGCCGCGGCATCGGACCGACGTACGCGGACAAGATCAACCGAGTCGGCATCCGGGTCCAGGACCTGTACGACGAGTCGATCCTGACCCAGAAGGTCGAGGCGGCCCTCGACGCCAAGAACCAGATCCTGACCAAGCTCTACAACCGCCGCGCGATCGCCGTGAACCAGGTCGTCGAGGAACTGCTGGGCTACGCCGCGCAGATCGAGCCGTACGTCGCCGACACCGTCCTGGTCCTCAACCAGGCTCTCGAAGACAACAAGGTCGTCCTCTTCGAGGGCGGCCAGGGCACGCTCCTGGACATAGACCACGGCACGTACCCCTTCGTCACCTCGTCGAACCCGACCGCGGGCGGCGCCTGCACGGGTGCGGGCGTGGGCCCGACGAAGATCAGCCGGGTCATCGGCATCCTGAAGGCCTACACGACCCGGGTCGGCGCCGGCCCCTTCCCGACCGAACTCTTCGACGAGGACGGCGAGGCCCTGCGCCGCATCGGCCACGAGCGCGGCGTCACGACGGGCCGCGACCGCCGCTGCGGCTGGTTCGACGCGGTCATCGCCCGCTACGCGACCCGCGTCAACGGCCTCACCGACTTCTTCCTCACCAAGCTCGACGTCCTGACCGGCTGGGAGGAGATCCCGGTCTGCGTGGCGTACGAGATCGACGGCAAGCGAGTGGAGGAACTCCCCTACTCCCAGACCGACTTCCACCACGCGAAGCCGGTCTACGAGATGCTCCCCGGCTGGTCCGAGGACATCAGCAAGGCCAAGACCTTCGCCGACCTCCCCAAGAACGCCCAGGACTACGTCAAGGCACTGGAGGAGATGTCGGGGGCGCCGATCTCGGCGATCGGTGTGGGCCCGGGCCGCGACGAGACGATCGAGATCAACTCGTTCCTGTAAGACGCAATCCGCTGCTTCCAAGAGGCAGCCGTGCGGCGGCCGACCCTGCGTACGTCGGCCGCCGCACGCCGCGCACCAGGCCACGCCGGCCGCATGGTGTGACTAATCTGTCCGCCATGAAGAAGCCAGGATGCTGCTGAGATTCCGAGTGGCGAACGTCCGGTCCCTGCGGGCGGAGGAAGGGCGAAGGCGGGACGAAGGGCCGATCCAGCAGACCCCGCCAGGTCCATGTCTTCACCGAGGGCGAGGCCACCGAGCTGGATGCCTGTGATCAGCAAATCGCTGCGGAGATGGACAACCTTGAGAAGATTCGCACGATGAAGCAAGGCCTGGCTGCCAGGTTGCTCAGTGGAAAGCTCACCGCCGCAGCCGCCTGAGAACGGCGTCGGCGCGAACTACCGGGAGGCCCTTCGTGCCCATCCGTAAGTCCCCCACCGCCCGCCAGCGGCGGCTCGGGGCTGAGCTGCGGCGGATGCGTGAGCAGGTCGGGCTCTCCCTCACCGAGGCCGCCGCGTTGCACCGGGTGGACAAGACGGCGATCAGCAACACCGAGTCCGCCCGGTTCGGGGTGAGCGCGGACCGGGTGCGGGTGTGGGCTGCCAACTACTCGTGTTCGGACCAGGCTTATGTGGATGCGCTTGCAGGCATGGCCAGAGAGCGGGCCGGCTCCAGTTGGTGGGACGAGTACCGGGACTCCATGCCCTCGTTCATGCTTGATCTGGTCGAGATGGAGCACCACGCTGTCGGCCTCCGGCATGTGCAGATCACACACCTCCCCGGACTGTTGCAGCACTCGGACTACGCAAGGGCCGTCTTCAGTGAGGCCGTCCCGCCGCTGACGCCGCAGGCGCTCGACCTCCAGGTCGAGTTCCGGTTGCGGCGCCGGGCTCTGCTCGACCGGCCAGAACCGCCGGCCTGCTCGTTCCTTCTCCACGAAGCGGCACTGCGGATGCTGTTCGGTGACCGTGACGTCGTGAGGCGGCAGTTGGAAGAGCTGCTGAAGCAGTCCGAGCGGGAGTCGGTGACCCTGCGGGTGGTGCCGTTCTCGGCCGGCGGCTTCCCGAGCGCGGGCAGTTCCACGATGTACGCCAGCGGCCCGGTACGCCAGCTCGACACCGTGCAGATCGACGTCCCGTACGGGGTCACGTTCCTGGACTCCGAGACCCACCTCACCAACTACCGCGCTGTACTTGACCGCATGGAGCAGCGGTCCCTGGACCCGGGACGCTCGCGTGACTTCATTCGCAAGGTGATGCACGAGCTATGAGGGCGTGAGGACGTTGGAGATTCAGTGGCGTAAGGCGTCGTACTCCGAGCAGTCGGGCAACTGCCTCGAACTGGCGGTGGTCGACGGCCAGATACTCGTCAGGGAGAGCGACGAGCCCGGCGTGGTCGTCAGCACGACTCCCGCCAAGCTCGCGGCGTTCCTGGCGGGGGCCAAGGCCAGGAAGTTCGACGACCTCATGTGATGTCCACCGGCTTCGGCATATACCAACCCACTCCCATTGCGCATCAACGTTGATGCGGCAGCATGGTTGTGGCTATCTTGATGTCGGACGGTAGTCGATCGGTAACCGTCCGAACGTCGAGCGCCCCGGCGGTGTTTGCGGCACCCCGGGGCTTGGCCAACGCCTCGTAGGAGCGTCAGCATGTCCAACCGTATCCGGCCCGGCCTCGCGCGAGCACTCGTGCATGCCGCCGTTCTCTTCCTCGCGTGCCTCTTGCGCGTACTCGTCCCCATCCCGGCGTCGGACGTGGTCCGGCGACCACCGGGTTACCGGCTCCTCGTCACCGGTGCCGAGATCCCCGCGCTGCCGCCGTACTTGCTGAGGTCCCGCAGAAAGGCGACCGCGCCCGCACGCCGTCCCGCCTCCCGCGTCCGTCCCTATCTGATCGCGCACGAGCAGCGCATGCGCCGCAGGGCGCTGGTGCTCGCGCTCGACGGGATCGACGTCGGGCCGCAGGTGATCCACGGGCATCGGATCGGCGAGCCGGTCGTGCGACGGATGACGGCGTCCGTGGGGGTGGCGGCCTGATGAGCGAACCACGCATGCAGGTAAGTCGCGTACCCAGCAAGCCCGTACGGCGTGAGGAGGACGGGACGCTCGCCATCGATCTCTGGTTGCGCAGGGACGGTGCCTTCGAGTCGGACCTCGCGCTGCGCCTCACGCCCGCCGAGGCGGAGGTCCTGCACGCCCAGCTCTGCTACGTGCTCGACGACGCGACGGCCTCGGTGATCACGCCCGTGTCCAAGCTGCCCGACTGCCGCAAGTCCGCTGTGGGCAGCCAGGGAGTCCGCTGGCCGTAGGAACGGCATCCCGGCGTGTGGGCGGCCCGACGAACATGAACGGGTCGCCCACCCAGTGCGAACGGATCGTCGCCGCCTCCGACGACCGAGCCGAGCGCCGCGCAGCTGCCGCCGAGATCAGCCGTATCCTGGCCGCGGCCGAGGAGAGGGGCACTGCGCTGGTGGGGGATCGTGAGGAGGAACCGTGACCGCACAGCCCGAGCAATATGGCGGAGAGTTGATTCCCCGTCCCGAACGCACCCCTGAGGCCCTGCGTCAGGCCCTGGCCGTCGTCGCTCCGCAGCGCCTGGAGGAGATGGCGGAGCAGCGTGACAAGGCCGTTGCCGAGGCGCTCGAAGAGAACTCGCTGACGCCACTCCGGGCTTGGATCCTCACCTGGGCCCGGGATATCGAGATCGCGCGCAGGCCCGAGCTGGCCGCCCGCTACAAGGACGCGCTGCACCGCATGCACAATGCGCGCTCCGACGAGGCCACCGTCAAAGCAGCTGCCGACGACTTGTCCAAGGTTCTCGATGAGGCGATGGTGGCGGTGCGCCGGTGAGCTGGAGCTGGGAGTACGCCCACGCCAGCCGTAGCCACCTCGTCCCCGGTGCAGGCGTGGGCTCCCAGCTGCGTAACACTCGGTATTACGGTATTGGCATGGCGATTGTACGTTTCTCGATCAGCATGCCGGCCGAGGTGCGCGACCGGATAAAGGAGCACGCCGCAGACGCCGGACTCGACGTTTCCACGTTCCTGGCGATCGCCGCCCAGGCGCAGATGGACCAGCAGGATCGGGTCAGGGAGATCTTCGAGCCCTTCCAGAAGGCGCGCACGGAGGCCGAGGAGCAAGCCGGTACGGGTGTCTGGGCAGGTGACGACATCGAGCCGACAGAGGGAGAGCAGGCGGAGGTCGACGCGATTCTCGGCCCTGCACCGCACGGCGAGGCCGCCGCGTGAGCGTGGTCGTGTACGACGCAGGCATGCTGATGGCGCTGGTCGGTCAGGACCGCCGGGCGCACATCCTGCACAAGGGGTTCGTCACGGCCGGCGGACACCAGCCGATCGTCCCTGGTCCCGCCCTGTCGCAGGCATGGCAGACAAGCCCGAAGACGGCCTACGCCTGGAAGCGTCTCCTTGCCGATGTCTTCGTGTACCCCGTTGACAGGGTCCGGTACGCCGACGGTCTTCCGCCGCGCTGTCTCCCCTGTGCGGGAGGAGTGAATATCGAGGGCTGGAAGACACTCGGCGACATGATCGGGTCTGCTGCACTACCGCCGAAGAAGCGCCCTGATCCGGTGGACGCCCTGGCCGTCTTCATCGCGGCCAGTCACGGCGGAGGCAGCGTTCTCACCTCCGACCGCGACGACATCGATGCGTACGCCGCCACACTGCCCGGCGGCAACGTCTCGGCCGTGGCCGTTTGACGTAGGTCCTCATGGCCGTGCGAATCCAGGCAACTCTCCCTCAGGGGACGCCGCCTCACACCTCTCCGCTCCCCGTCCTCCGCTCCCCGTCCCGCAGCATGGACCCCCATGCGGTTGACCGTGACACAGGGGAGGCGTGAGGCATGGCTGCCGGAGCGGACAGGGAAACCGGCGAGCAGGCCGAGGCGGCACGTGTACGTTCCCGCACTCTGCCTGGCCGCCGCCGACGGTATGCGCAAGGGGCCGGCGGAGCACATCGGGGCCCTGTCCGCGGCCGAGATCGTCGAGTTGGACTTCGCGGGCGCGTTGCTGCGTGACGGTGTGGAGTGGCGTCTCGGCCACGCGGTCCACCTGTCCCGCCCGACACCGGACTGGCCGGACGGCCGGCACGTGGTGACCGCGGACCCTGCCCCGTACGCGGATATGCCTCTCGTATACGCCATCAGGCTGCCGTGGCAACGGTGACCTGGGCCGGGTGAGCGAGCCCGGCCTACCGGTGTGCCCCGCACTCGACCGCGGGGCACACCGGTAGGCCCGAGGTTCTCGGCCTCAGGCGCCCGCCCGGCTGAGCCCTCGGGTGCCCACGGGATCGACATGCCCCGTCTTCGACCTCGGCACATACTGGGTAAAAGGCCAGAAATTGACCGTCTCGAACGCCTGACGAGAGGTGAGAGCGATGCGCGTCATGCTCAAGGCGACCCTGGACACCGAGAAGTCGAGTGAGGCCATCCGGGAGGGCAAGCTGGCGGAGTTGATCAAGTCGACCATGGACACCATCAAGCCGGAGGCCGCCTACTTCATGCCCGATGAAGGGCAGCGCTCCTGCGTGTTCGTCTTCGACATGCAGGACAGCTCGGACCTGCCGTCCCTCGCCGAGCCTTTCTTCCTCCAGCTCGGCGCCAAGGTCGAAGTGAGCCCGGTCATGAACCTCGACGACCTGCAGAAGGGACTGTCGCAGCTGGGGTGACCCTCAGCTGAAGATGATCATCGAGCCCTGGGCCAGGCTCCGCGTCGCCGCCGCGTGCAGGCCCAGCCACACATGCCGCTCGCGGGCGAAGGGGCTCGCGTCGAAGGGGGCGGGGGCGGCCGGTTCCTCCAACGACGTGGGGGCCATGGGGGGTTCCGGAGGCAGGGGCGGGTTCGCGGGGTCGATGCCGATCGTCGGGGCCACGAACTCCAGCTCGCGCAGCAGGGTCTGGGAGGAGCCCAAGGGGCCGCCGCCCGCGAGGAGTTCGTCGTTCGAGAGCGGGTGCGGGAAGTCGACCGGTACGTACGCGCCCGCGTGGTCGTAGTGCCAGACCAGGTGCGACTGCTGGGCCGTCGCCTCGAAGATCTCCAGCAACTGCTCGTAGTCGCCGACCAGGTCGTCGACCGGGGTCACCGCGAGGCCGCGCACCTGCAGCAGGTACGCGCGGCGAAGGAAGTGCAGCGCGTCGTAGTCGAAGCCCGCGACCGGGGCCACGTCGCCGGAGAGCCCCGGCATGTACTGGTACACCGGCACCGGTGGGAGTCCGGCCTCGCTCAGGGCCTTGTCGTAGAGCGCCAGTTCCTCGGCGAAGGGGTTGTCGGGGGTGTGGCACAGCACGTCGACGAGTGGGACCAGCCACAGGTCACAGGCCAACAGAGAACTCCTCGGGTAGCACGGTGGTCAAGGAAGCGTAATGGGTGACAAGCGCGGTCCGCCCCTGTCGTGCGGAACCCGCCGGCCCGTTGTACGGATCCGGCCCGCCCGACGTACGGATCCCGCCGCCCCCTGTCGTGCAGATCCCCTACCCACCCCCCGTTACCCACACCCCGCCGACCCACGTCCCCTGACGCCCGGCAAGCGACCGCGGTCATCCCGCCGCGATCCGTTCGATGAGGGCGAGGGAGTGCGCGTTGTACTCGGTGACGATCGCGTGCGCGGCCTCGGCGTCGCGGCGCACGAGGGCGTCGACGAGCGCGGTGTGCTCGGCCCAGAGGCAGCCGCGCAGATCGACCGTACGCAGGTACTGGACCGCGCACACCCAGGACTGGACGCGCAGGCGGTGCAGGAAGTCGGAGAGGTAGGGGTTGCCGAAGAGATTGCTGAGCTCGCGCCAGAAGCGCAGGTCGTAGCCGATCAGTATGTTCAGGTCACCGGCGACGGCGGCACGCTCGGCCTCCTCGCCGCGGCGGCGCACTCCGGCGAGAACGGCGGCGGTGCGCGGGTCGCCGGCGCGTGCGTCCAAGGCGGCGCGGGCGGCCCGGCTGATGTCGGACTTCTCGTCCAGGTACCGGTGGAAGAGTCCGTCCGTGACCAGGCCGCGGGCCTCGATCATGCCCCGGTAGTCGGCCGGCGAGTACTCGTGCACGCGGAAACCGCGGTGCTGGTCCGCGTCCAGCAGACCCTGCGCCGACAGATCGACCAGGGCCTCGCGGACGGGGGTCGCGGAGACGCCGTACTGCTCGGCTATCTCCTTCACCGTGAACTCCTGGCCCGGCTGGAGGCGCCCGGCCAGCACCTCGTCACGCAGCGCGTCCGCGATCTGCTGCCGCAGCGTGCTGCGCGTCACGGAGCCATTGCCACCGCCGGTGCCGGGCATGGTTCTTGGTCCTCCCCCGATCGGGCCAGTACGCGCTCATGTCTACGAACATGTCTACGAGCACGTCACCTTACGCGTTCAGGTTCGGGTGCGATGGGGGGCGCATCAGGACATACGGCGCCCCCCATGGCCGTATGCCTCCACCGCGTACTACACGGTGTGTTCGTCCGCGACCGACAGCGCCTCGTCCAGCGCGGCCAGGCCCTCCTTCGCCTCGGCTTCCGTGATGGTGCACGGGGGGACGACGTGGGTGCGGTTCATGTTGATGAAGGGCCACAGGCCGTGCTTCCTGGCGGCGGCACCGAAGGCGGCCATGGGGGCGTTCGTCTCGCCCGACGCGTTGTAGGGGACGAGAGGTTCGCGGGTCTCCTTGTTCCGTACGAGTTCCAGGGCCCAGAAGACGCCGGTGCCGCGCACCTCGCCGACGCTGGGGTGACGGGCGGCGAGCTCGCGCAGAGTGGGGCCGAGGACACTCTCGCCGATGCGTGCGGCCTGCTCGACGATGCCTTCCTCCTCCATGACGTTGATCGTGGCGACGGCGGCGGCGCAGGCCAGCGGGTGCCCGGAGTAGGTGAGCCCGCCGGGGTAGGGCCTGCGGGCGAAGGTCTCCGCGACGGCTTCGGAGATCGCGACGCCGCCGAGGGGTACGTAACCGGAGTTCACGCCCTTCGCGAAGGTCATCAGGTCCGGTACGACGCCGAAGTGGTCGGCGGCGAACCACTCGCCGGTGCGGCCGAAGCCGGCCATGACCTCGTCGAGGACGAAGACGATGCCGTACTCGTCGCAGAGCGCGCGGACGCCTTCCAGGTAGCCGGGCGGGGGGATCATGATCCCGGCCGTACCGGGGATGGTCTCGAGGATGATCGCGGCGATGGTGGCCGGGCCCTCGAAGGCGATGGTGTCGGCGAGGTGCGTCAGGGCGCGCTCGCATTCCTGCGCCTCGGTCTCGGCGTGGAAGGGGGAGCGGTAGAGGTAGGGCGCCCAGAAGTGGACGACTCCGGCGGACGCGGTGTCGTTGGGCCAGCGGCGGGGGTCGCCGGTGAGGTTGATCGCGGTGGCCGTGGCGCCGTGGTACGAGCGGTAGGCGGACAGCACCTTCGGGCGGCCGGTGTGCAGGCGGGCCATGCGGGTGGCGTTCTCCACGGCTTCGGCGCCGCCGTTGGTGAAGAAGATCTTGTCGAGGTCGCCGGGGGTTTTACGGGCGATGAGCCGGGCGGCTTCCGAGCGGGCCTCGACGGCGAAGGCGGGTGCGAAGGTGGTGAGGGTGGCGGCCTGCTCCTGGATGGCGGCGACGATCTTCGGGTGCTGATAGCCGACGTTCGCGAAGACGAGCCCGCTGGTGAAGTCCAGGTACCGCTTGCCGTCGTAGTCCCAGAAGTACGAACCCTCGGCGCCGGCGACGGCGAGCGGGTCGATGAGTTCCTGCGCGGACCAGGAGTGGAAGACGTGGGCACGGTCCGCGGCCTTGACTGCGGCACCGGCCTGGGGGTGGCTGGGCTGAGGGGTCATGCGGGTGAGCGTAGGTATCCGGGGGGTGGGCGCGATATCGGCGTTCTGCCTGCGCTACGGGGCCGATCGCGACAGAGTGTCGGGTTCGCCGCGTGCACTCTCGAGGCGTGGGCCGTCAGTCGTCGGTGTCGGCCACGCGCTGGGCCCTGGGCCCGTCGGCCCTGCAGGTGATCTCGTACGTGAGGTCGTCCGCGTCGTCGGCGGTCGGCTCCGCCTCCAGGCGGGCCACCGGGGCGGGCCCTCGCTCTACGTCCTCGTCGAACTGGTACCCGTCGGCCGGGCTCCAGGAGACGAGGAACACGCTCCCGTCGGCGCGGCACTCGGCGGTGGCGCTGCCGCCGGCGAAGTGCACCGTGTCCCTCCGGGATGTGCGGGTGGGGTCGGTGCTGGGGGAACCCGATGGTGTGGCGGAACCTGGGGATTTCGGGGCTGTCCCGGCCGGGGACGTCCCTGAATCGGATCCGGAATTCGACGGACCCGACGGACCCGATGAACCAGGTGAACGCGGCGTGCCCGGCCCCGGCGTGGCTTCCGCGAGCGCGCGCCGCACGGCCGCGTCGTCCAGTGCCCGTCCGTGCGCGCCGCCGTCCCCGTCGGCGTTCGCGAGCTGCCATGCGCCGAGTCCGCCCGCGCCCGTGCCGACGGCGACCCATACCGCGGTCACGACCGCGCTCCGCCACCTCATGAGAAGAACCGCCTCAGAAGAACCACCTCGGAACCACCTCGCGGGAAGAGCTTCGCGCACCTTTTCCTAAGGCCCGGTTAAAACGCGTACAAGGAGAGGTCCTACCCCCGCCCGCGGCCACCCCCACCCCAACTCCCTGACTACGGTGGCCGCATGGCCCATCTGCTCGTGGTGGAGGACGATCCGGCGCTGCGCGGCGCCCTGGTGCGCGCCCTGCGGGACAAGGGCCATGCCGTCGCGACGGCGCCCAGCGGTATGGCGGGGCTCGACGCGGCGGTGACCAGCCCGCCCGACCTGATCGTGCTGGATCTGGGGCTGCCGGACGTGGACGGCGGCCAGGTGCTGAGGATGCTGCGGGCCGTCAGCGACGTACCGGTGATCGTGGCGACGGCACGCGACGAGGAGCCGGAGATGGTCGCGCTCCTGGAGAGCGGCGCGGACGACTACATCGTGAAGCCGTTCGGCGCGGCGCAGCTGGACGCCCGGATCAAGGCGGTGCTGCGACGCCTGGGCCCGCCCGAGGCGGAGGAACCGCTACGGGTGGGCGGCCTCACCGTCGACCCGATGTCCCGCGAGGTCACTCTCGACGGCCACTCCCTGGACCTGACGCCCCGCGAGTTCGACCTTCTCGCCCACCTGGCCCGCCGCCCGGGCCAGGTGGTGTCCCGCCGCGAACTCCTCGCCGAGGTCTGGCAACAGCCGCTGGGCGGCGCCGACAAGACGGTCGACGTCCACCTGTCCTGGCTGAGGAGGAAGCTGGGGGAAACGGCCCAGTCACCGCGCTACCTGCACACGGTACGAACGGTCGGCGTCAAGCTGATGGCGCCGGAGGCCGGCTAGTGCGGCGGCGGGTGCTCCTGCTCACCGGGGCCACCACCGCACTCGTGCTGGCCGCGCTGCTGGTGCCGCTCACCCTGCTCACCCGCAGCCACGCCGCGGACCGGGCCACCGCGGAGGCGACCGCGCGGGCGCAGTGGGTGGCGGCCGCCGCCGGACCCGAGCTCGTCGCGGGCGCGGGCGGCCGGGAGGGCGCCGAGCAGACCGTGCAGAGCGTGAACGGGCCGGGGCTGCCGAGCATTTCGCTGGTGCTGGCGGACGGTTCCGTCATCGGGGCGCCGGCCCGGGTGACGGACGCGGTGCGGCTCGCGCGGACCGGACGGGCGTTCACGTACGAGCCGCCGGACGGCGGGCGGGTCGTCCTCGTGCCGGTGCAGGGTGCCGCCGACGGTACGGCGGTGGCTCAAGTGGCCCTCACCAGAGGGCAGTTGTACGACGGGGTGTTCACGTCGTGGCTCGTCCTCGCGGGCATAGGCGTCGGCCTCGTCCTGCTGGGGCTGCTGCTCGCCGACCGGCTCGGCGCGCGCCTCGTCGGCGCGACCCGCTCCCTGGCCCGCACCGCGGACCGGCTGGCCGCCGGTGATCTGTCGGCCCGCGCAGAACCCGAGGGGCCGCCCGAACTTCGGCTGATCGCCAGCCAGTTGAACCGGCTCGCCGCCCGCATCGACGAACTCCTCACCGCGGAACGCGAGAACGCCGCCGACCTCGCCCACCGCCTCCGTACCCCCGTGGCCGCCCTCCGCCTGGACGCCGAGACCCTGCGCGACCCGGCCGAGGCCGAACGGATCGCCGCGGGTGTGGCCGCGCTGGAGCACAGCGTCGACGAGGTCATCCGCACGGCCCGGCGTCCCCTCCGGGAAGAGGCGCCCCGTGCCGACCTGGCCGCCGTCGCCCGCGAACGTGCCGCGTTCTGGCTGCCGCTGGCGGAGGACCAGGGGCGCCCGGTCGAGGTCGACACCCCTTCCGGGGCACTCCCGGTCACCGTCCCCGCCGACGAACTCGCCGCCGCCCTCGACGCGTTGATCGGCAACGTCCTCGACCACACGCCCCAGGGCACCCCCTTCC
Organism: Streptomyces yerevanensis; assembly: GCF_000716805.1. Classification (NCBI taxonomy): domain Bacteria; kingdom Bacillati; phylum Actinomycetota; class Actinomycetes; order Kitasatosporales; family Streptomycetaceae; genus Streptomyces; species Streptomyces yerevanensis. Next base: position 102,887 of record NZ_JNWJ01000021.1, read on the forward strand.
GCGTCAGGGCACGCGCCACCCCCGACGGGCCGGAACTCCTCGTCGCGGACGAGGGCCCCGGCTTCCCCGGCACCCACGCCACCGAACGCGGCAGCAGCGGCGCGGGCTCCACGGGCCTGGGCCTGGACATCGCCCGCCGCACGGCGGAGGAGCCGGGCGGCCGCTTCCGTACGGAGAACGCGCCCGGGGCGCGGGTGACACTGACGTTCCCCGCGGCCCAGAGCTAGCACTGCCCGAACACCGCCCGCACCCACCTCACCCACGCGTTCGCCCCCAGGTCGGGCCGCAGGGCCGCCAGCCCCGCGCTGTACTTCGTGAAGTCGGCCGGCCGCACCCCGTACCCGTGCAGGATGCGGTCCGCCGCCGTGAGATGGCCCCGGGTCTTCGTCTCGACGAGCACCAGCCCCTCGGCGGCGGCAGCCGTACGGCCCGTCGCCGGATCCCGGACGAGCAGTCCGGCGTCGCACGTCACCCGCTCCCCGTCGACGGCGAACGTCACACGCCGGTAGTCCGTCACCAGGGAGGGCACGAGACCGGACGGGGCCTGGATGCCGTACGACCGCCCGAGGACGTCGGTCAGGAACCGGCGCCGCACTCCGTCCAGAGGGTGATCACCCCCGTCCATCCGCTGCCGGTGCTTGACCGTCTCGCCGCGCCCGCTCTTGAGCTTGATCTCGAACTGCCGCTCCCCGCTGTCCTGGTAGACCCGCTCCCGGACCCGGAAGCGCAGCCGCCGACCCTGACGGTGATCGTGGAAGGTACGCAGTCCGGGGGTGTCGTAGTACGTGGAGCGGTACTGGAAGGAGCGCAGCCCGCCGATGGCCAGTACCCGGAACGGGCCTTCCGCGCGTCGCGGATCGGTCAGCCGTGCCGCGAAGTCCTCGAAGACGGCGACGGGGACGACGTAACTGTTGTCGTGGCGGGCGAGCAGCTCGGCGCGGGCGTTCAGCTCGGCCAGCGAGGCGGTGTGCGCGGCGAGCGCGGCCCGACCGACGGCACGCTCGGCGGCGCTCACCGCGCCGGTTCCGTGGCCGCGGGTACCCGCGCACCGTTCCGGACCGCCGCCGGCTCCCACGCGGATGCCCCGGCGGCCCCCGCCACTGTCGCCGACTCCGACACGGATCCCGTTCCCGGCTCCCGGTACCGCACGTCCACAACCATCAGGTCCCGCACGTAGTCGATTTCCCTGACTATCCATCCCAGCGGCTCGCCCAGCCGAAGCCGCAGGTCCTCGCGGAGCGCGCCCGCGTCGCGGTGCACCACGTCGAGCGTGACGACGGCCCGCCGCTCCCGTGCGTACAGCCGGGGATGGTCGGCGACGTACATGACGAGCAGCAGAACGACCGCGAGGCCCGCGGCGACCCCGAGGCCCAGGCCGGGCAGCCCGCACAGAAGGCCCAGGACCAGGGTCGTGAAGTAGTACGCGACCTCCTGGTGCTGCACCGCGTCCGATCGGAGCCGGACGATCGACAGCACCCCGAACAGCCCGAAACCGAGCGCGAGTCCGCCGTCGTTGCCCATCCTGCCGAGCGCGGCGACGACCGCGAACAGCGAGACGTTCAGTGCGAGGTACGCCGGCACCAGTTCCCGCCTGTGGTGCCGTGGGTGGAAGACGCCGAACGTCAGCAGCGTCACGGCGACGAGATCGAGGCCGAGGTGGGCGGCGATCAGTCCGAGATTCTCTGTGCTGTCCATGTCGAAGACGCTAGGGAACGAGGGGTTAAGCGGACCGCTCGCGCGGGTTAAGGAGCCCCAGCTCTTGACAGCCTGCTGCCTTTTTGACAGCATGCTGACATCGCATTGCGGTGCACACTAGGAGGAGCAGCCATGACCGGCACGACACCCCGCAAGCCCGTCCACCTCGCCGTCTACGACACCTTCGCCGACTGGGAGACCGGACACACGACCGCGTATCTCGCCCGTGCCGGGTACGAGATCCGGACCGTGGGACCCACCCTCGAAACGGTGACGACCATCGGCGGCCTGCGCATTCAGCCCGACCTCGCCCTCGACGGCGTACGTCCCGAGGACAGTTCGCTGCTGATCCTCACCGGTGCCGACCTCTGGGACACGAGTGACGACCTCGCGCCGTTCGCGCGCAAGGCGCGGGAGTTTCTCGACGCGGGCGTCTCCGTCGCCGCCATCTGCGGGGCGACGGCCGGGCTGGCCCGCGAGGGCCTGCTCGACGACCGGAGCCACACCAGCGCTGTCTCCTTCTACCTGGCCGCCACGGGCTACAAGGGCGGCGAGCGATACGTCGACGCCGACGCCGTGACCGACGGGAAGCTGATCACCGCCGGGCCCACCGAACCCGTCGCCCTCGCCCGCGAGGTGTTCCGGCTGCTCGGCGTGTACGAAGGCGAGGTGCTGGACGCCTGGTACCGGCTGTTCCACGACTCGGACCCGGAGGCGTACGCCGTCCTCGAGGCGGCCGGCCAGTGAGCCGAGAGCGTCAGGATCTGCTCAGCCGCAGCGCCCTCGATGTCTTCCGGCTCAACGGTCAACTCCTGTCCGTGGCAGAGGAGTTGGCCCGGCCCGCCGGACTGACCGCCGCCTGGTGGCAGGTCCTCGGAGCCGTACTCTCCGAGCCCCTCCCCGTCTCCGGGATCGCCCGCGCGATGGGCATCACCCGGCAGAGCGTGCAACGGATCGCCGACCTGCTCGTCGAGAAGGGCCTCGCCGAGTACGCGCCGAACCCCGCCCACCGCCGCGCCAAGCTGCTCACCCCGACCGAGGAGGGCCGCGCCGCCATCGCGAAGATCGACCCCGGCCACGCGGCCCTCGCCGACCGCCTCGCGGACGCCCTCGGCGAAGACGCGTTCGCCGAGACCGTACGCGTATTGGAACGCCTGTCGCAGGCACTCGACGAGGTCTCGTCGTCGGCGTCACCTGTTACGGGCTTGTAGATACCGCCCGACCCACCGCCCCGTACGGCCGCATTATCCTCACTCTGTTGCACACGCACGGGGGAAGGTGGCGCTGGCCATGGAGAAGCTGGGGCCAGGAGATCCGCAGAGGATCGGCGCGTACCGGCTGCTGGCGCGGCTGGGCGCCGGCGGTATGGGGAACGTGTATCTGGCGCGCTCCGACCGGGGCCGTACCGTCGCCGTGAAGCTGGTCCGGCAGGAGCTTGCCGAGCAGGAGGAGTTCCGGGCGCGGTTCCGGCAGGAGGTGCAGGCGGCACGGCGGGTCGGGGGGTACTGGACCGCGCCCGTGCTCGACGCGGACACGGAGGCCGCGATTCCGTGGGTGGCGACCGGTTATGTCGCCGGGCCGTCCCTTCAGACGGTCGTCGGGCACGACCATGGCGCGTTGCCCGAGCGTTCCGTACGCATCCTCGCGGCCGGACTGGCCCACGCCCTCAAGGACATTCACGCCGCCGGGATCATCCACCGCGACCTCAAGCCCTCGAACGTGCTCGTCACGATCGACGGCCCCCGCGTCATCGACTTCGGCATCGCACGCGCCCTGGAGACCGTGACCGACGGGGGACTGACACGTACCGGCGCGCTCGTCGGCTCGCCCGGGTTCATGGCCCCCGAGCAGGTGCGCGGCGACCGCATCACGCCCGCGTGCGACGTCTTCTGCCTGGGTTCCGTCCTCGCGTACGCGGCTACCGGCGACCTTCCCTTCGGTACGGCCAACAGCGGGGTGCACGCCCTGATGTTCCGCGTCGCGCAGGAGGAACCGGACCTGGAGCGGCTGCCGGAAGGCCTCGCCGATCTCGTACGGCTCTGTCTGCGCAAGGACCCGGCCGCCCGCCCGAGCCTGGACGACATCCTGCGACGTACCGGCGCGGAGGACACCGTCGCCGACGGCCGCAGCCGCGAACCCTGGCTGCCGAGCATGCTGGTGGCCCAACTGGGGCGCCATGCCGTGCAGTTGCTGGACACCGAGAATCCGGAGAGTCCGGAGGAGGGGGCTGCGGCCGCCGCGAGCGCCGAGAAGGCGGCAGGTACTGCGGGCCCTGCGGGCTCCGCGGAGGTGGCCGCCGCGGGCGGTGTGGAGGGTCCGGCCGCCGTGGACGTCGTCAAGCCCCACGCGCCCACCCCCGAACGCGCCCCCATCCCCGAAGCCGCCCCCGAACACGCCCCCGCCTCCGACGACTTGGCCCCGCCCCCGCCGGGCCCGCCGGGCAGCGCCCCGCTGGATCACCTGCCCACGATGGTCAACGGCCCGGGGCAGACGGCTCCGCCCACCCATCCGCCGGGCCCGGCCTACGGCTATCCGCAGCAGCACCCGCAGCCCGCCGGGTACGGCTACCCGCAGCAGCCCGGCACCTGGAGTCCGACTCCGGCGTACGCGCCCGAGCCGGGCTCGACTCCTCCGTACGGACCTCCGTACGGGCCCGGAGTCGGCACCCCGCAGCAACCACCCCACCGAAACGGCCGCTCCACCGCCTTCCTGATCGTGGTGGCCCTGGTCGTCGCGCTCGCCGCGGGAGGCTCGGTCTACGCGCTGATGAGCGGCGGCGGGGACAGCGACGGCGCGGGCGGCGACCCCACGGCGTCACCGACGACGAGCGCGTCCACGACCGCGGACCCGACCACCACCCAGGGCCCGGCCCAGGATCCGACCACCCAGCCACCGACGACCGCGGAGGAGAACCCCGCAGGCGGCACGATCCCCACCGCATACCTCGGCAGTTGGACGGCGGTCTTCGACACCGGCACCGGAAGCAACACCCGCCGGCTCACCATCCAGCAGGGCGAGGTGGGCGACATCGTGCTCTCGCTCACGGCGGACGGACCGGCCGACGGCGCTACGTACCACTGCGTGTTCCAGGCGGAACTGGCCGAGGCCCCGACCGCCGGCGGTCCGCTCCGCATCGGCCCCTCCACGGTCACCGTCGGCGAACCGGCCACCGCCTGCAGCCCCGGTGAGGCCACGGAACTGACCATCCTCCCGGACGGCCGCCTGCGCCGCGTGAACACGGCGGGCGGCGGCGAGCTGACCTACACCAGGACGCAATGACGTACAGCAAGGCGAGTTGACGTGCACAAAGCTGTGAAGTCGCTGAACTGCCGCTGAACTTCCGCTGTCGTGTCCGTAATGTCCCCGCCGAGGGCCGTACCTTGACCACGCAGTGTCATGCTCGGGGGAGTGGCTCACGTGCAGGATTGGCTGAGCGCGGAGAACGTCATCGCGCTGACGACGGCGGTCGTCGGTGTCGTGGCGTCCGCCGTGATGGTCTGGTACGAGCGCCGGGTGCCGCGCCGTAAGCGGATCGGCTACCGCGTGCAGATGGACAACCCCATAGGCCACGATGTGCGTTCGGGCCGCGCGAACGTACGGCTCGGGCTGTTCGACGAGGCGTCGGACATGTCGGATGCGACGCTGGTGCTGCTGCGCGTGGAGAACGACGGCTCGCAGAGCATCGCCGACAGCGACTACACCGGGCGTGAACGGCACGGTCTCACCGCGGTGTTCAGCGACCGCGTGATCCGAGGTGTGTCGGTCACGCAGCCCGTCGGCACCGACCACCTCATGGACCACTTCACCCCGGCCGCGGGTTTCGGCTATCAGGACGGCGTCCTGCGCATCCCCCGAGTCCCGCTCAACCGGGGCGAGCACTTCAAGCTGCTCGTGCTGCTGTCGGGCGGGGACGTCGGCTGCGGCATACGGCTCATCGGCGGCATCCGCGACGGCGAGGTGCATCCCAACAGCGCCGTTCTTCCGGACGACAAACCGCCGCTGTTCAGCCGCGCGGCCCGGCTGATCACCGTGCTGCTGACGCTCTGCGTGATCACCCTGGCCACGATCGTCGTCGCCCGGGACGACACTCCGCCGCCGATCGAATGCGAGACGGGCCGGCTGACGCTCACCGGGTCGACCGCGTTCAAGCCCGTGCTGGAGGGCCTGGCGCAGGAGTACGAGCAGGACTGCGAGGGCGCCGACATCGACGTGGACGCGCGCGGCAGCACGGCCGGGGTCAGTGAACTCGCCGCTCTGGGCGCCCGGTCGAAGGGTTCGCCCGCCGTCATCGCCTTCTCCGACGGCCCCAGGACCATCGACGATCCCCAACTGACCGCGAACCGGGTCGCGTTGTCCCTGTTCACCCTGGTCGTCAATGACGGCATCCGGCCGAGCGGGGGCCTGACCCTGGACGACGTACGCCGTATCTACCGCGGCGAGGTCACCCGCTGGCGGCAGCTCGACGCACGGCTCCCCGACATTTCTGTCGTCCTCGTCAGCCGGGACGCCGACTCCGGTACGCGGCAGATGTTCCAGCGGGAGGTGCTGGACAGCTGGGAGCGGGTGCCCAGCACCTCGCTGGACTGCGGCAGCAAGGACGACTCGTCCTATCCCGTCACACGCTGCGAGCTCGGCTCCACGGAACAGGTGCTGGACACGGTCGCCGCGACCGCCGGCGCCATCGGCTACAGCGAGCTCAGCCAGGCCACCGAACGGCGCGACCTGCGCCGACTCGCCATCGACGGTCACGAGGCCTCCGTCGAGGACCTGGAGAAGGGCCGGAACGCCTACCCGTACTACGGGCTCGAGTACGCCTACACCTACCGCCGCCCCTCCGCGAACTCCCTCACCGACAGCTTCCTCGCCTACGTCCGCCGGGGCACCGCCCAGAGCGTGATCCGCGGCCACGGGCACGTGCCGTGCGAGACGGTGACCGGGGCCAAGCTGTGCGACGAGAAGGCCAGGAGCGACGAGGCCGACTGATCGACTGGCAGGGGTCCCCGGGCGCCCTTGCCCCTGCCTGGCGCGTGCAGAACGATGGCAAGTCACGGTGTCGTTCCCCCACCCGTACACCCGTACACCCGTGCACCCGTGTTCCGGGAGGACCCATGCGCCCCAGCAGAAGAAACGTCCTGGCCGCGGCATCGGCCGCCGTAGCGGTCTCGGCCGACGCGGTCGCCGCGCAGGCCAAGGCCATGGAGCCCACAGGTACGCGTCCCCCCGCCACCGCTCAGCCCCCGTCCCGCGAACTCCGCGCCCTGTTGGGGGAGATCGACCCCGACCGCATCGAGGCGACCGTCCGCAAACTCGCCTCCTTCGGCACCCGGCACACCCTCTCCTCCCAGGACGACCCCGAACGCGGCATAGGCGCGGCCCGCGACTGGATCCTCGCGGAGATGAAGTCGTACGCGAAAGCCTCCGGCGGCCGGATGACGGCCGAACTCCAGTCGTACGTCCAGCAGCCGGCGAACCGTATCCCTACGGCCACCCGCATCACGAACGTCGTCGCGACCCTGCGCGGCTCGGTCACGCCGGACCGCATCTACGTGGTCTCCGGCCATTACGACTCCCGCTGCTCCGACCCCATGGACGCCACCTCGGACGCCCCGGGCGCGGACGACGACGCCTCGGGGGTGGCGGTCGCCATGGAACTGGCCCGCGTGATGGCTGGGCGCCGCCCGGCCGCGACGATCGTGTTCGCGGCGGTGGCGGGGGAGGAGCAGGGGCTGTACGGGGCCGCGCACATGGCGCAGCGGTTCCGGTCGGCCGACGCGGACGTCCAGGGCATGTTCACCAACGACATCGTGGGCAGCTCGACCGCGGACGACGGCACCAAGGACCCGTACACGATCCGTCTCTTCGCGGAGGGCGTCCCCTCCTCGGAAACCCCCGAACAGGCCGACACCCGCCGCTCCGTGGGCGGCGAGAACGACTCCGCCACCCGCCAGCTGGCCCGCTTCGTCAGGGACACGGCGGACAACTCCGCGACCGGCATGAACGTACGCGTCATCTACCGCCGCGACCGCTACCGCCGCGGCGGCGACCACATCCCGTTCCTCGAACGCGCCTATCCCGCCGCCCGCTTCACCGAACCGGCCGAGGACTACGCGCACCAGCACCAGGACGTACGGGTCGAGAACGGCAAGCAGTACGGGGACCTGCCGGAGTTCTGCGACTTCGCCTTCATCGCCCGCGTGGCGCGCGTGAACGCGGCCGCCCTCTGGAGCCTGGCCCAGGCCCCCGGCACACCGCGGGGTGCCAAGATCCTCACCGCCGCGCTGACGAACTCCACCGAGCTGACCTGGACGCGCGGCTCCGAGCCCGACCTCGCGGGCTACGAGGTGGTGTGGCGCGAGACCACGGAGCCCGACTGGACGCACGTGATCCGGGTCGGCGACGTGACGAAACACAAGGTGGACTTGTCGAAGGACAACGTGTTCTTCGGAGTGAGGGCGGTGAGCAGGGCGGGTTATCGAAGCCCGGTGGCGTTCCCGCAGCCGCAGACGTGACTACCTGAACTTTCCAGCCCGGGCCAGGCACAAGTCAGCCCGTCCGGCGCTTGAGGACGAGGCCGTTCAGGCCGATACGGGGGTCTGGGGGCGGAGCCCCCAGGGGAGGGTCGGCGGCTCCGCCGCCGGCCCTCATCGAGCCTCCGGCGGCCGCTGCCGCGGCATGTTCGGCCGCGCCCCCGGCACCAAAGGCAGCCGCCCCGGCGCCAACGGGTCCGGCCGCGAAGCCCCGGCCACGGACGACTGCAGACCCAGCGGAGCGGAACCCGTGCGGAACTCCACCATCCAGTCCGCGGTCTCCGCCCGCACCAGCTCCGTGACGTCCTCGGAGAACCGCCGCAACACCCCGAGGCACCGCTCGGCAGCATCCGCGGCCGTCCCCTCCGTAGGCCCGAGAACCTCCCGCACACACTCCGACGCCCAGTCGAACTGCAGCGCCTGAAGCCGCCGCTGCACGGCCTGAGCCGTGGCCACATCCCTTATCCACCCGGACGTGACCCCGAAGAAACGGTCCACCGCCACACAAGCGACCCCACCCAGGAGCGCCAGATAACCCCAGGGGGCCACACCACCCACCGCCCCCGTGAGATCGAGCACCGGAAACGCCGCTCCAGCCACCGCCCCCACAGCCGTACCGGCCCGAAGCACCCGCGCCCCCCGCCGCTTCCATCCCCGCCCGGCGAGATACCAGGAGACCGTGGCGAGCGCCCCCGCCTCCACCCACCGGTACAGCTCATGGAGCGATTCAGCCGGCTCCGCCCAGTCACTGAGCGGAAACGGCCGCCCCATCAGATCACGGGGTGCCGCCTCCCCGGCCCGCACCGGATCACCGGGCCGCACGCCGCCGCCATATCCGCCGCCCCCATATTCGCTCCCGTATCCGTCAGCTCGACCGTCCCCCCGCCCGTCACCCCGACCGTCCTGGGCCGACCCCTCGGGCTGCATCTCCGGCTGGCTCACCGACGCTCCCTCATCGTTACGTTGCGTGACGGTACCGTGGCGCAAGGGTGCCGCAAGCTGCTGAAGCGCCCCCACCCTTACTAACTCCCAATGGGTGGCGATGGCCCCGGTATCGGGGGTTTTACGCTCGGACGTGATCCTTGATCAGGTATAGGCAATCGCCCTGACTCACTCGAAAGAGTGCTGGAGCGATGCCGCTGTAGACCACGTAGGCTCATGCCCAGGCGGGAGACGCCCGCGCGGGCGGAGAACCCTGCCCGGACAGCCGTACGAAACCAGGAGCTGATCGTGATTCCCGGTGGTGGCCAGCCCAACATGCAGCAGCTGCTCCAGCAGGCCCAGAAGATGCAGCAGGACCTCGCGAACGCGCAGGAGGAGCTGGCGCGCACCGAGGTCGACGGCCAGGCGGGCGGCGGCCTGGTGAAGGCGACCGTGACGGGCTCCGGCGAGCTGCGCGCCCTCAAGATCGACCCGAAGGCCGTGGACCCCGAGGACACCGAGACCCTCGCCGACCTGATCGTCGCGGCGGTCCAGGCGGCCAACGAGAACGCGCAGGCGCTCCAGCAGGAGAAGCTCGGCCCGCTGGCACAGGGCCTGGGCGGCAGCGGCATCCCCGGCCTGCCGTTCTAAGTCAACCCGGCCGTCTCTTCTAAGAAGGCCGGACGACAACTACCGTACGTACCAAGAGAGCAAGCGCGACTACGGTACGTACCGAGAGAGCGTGAACAGGAAGGCAATCCGTTGTACGAAGGCGTGGTCCAGGACCTCATCGACGAACTGGGGCGGCTTCCCGGCGTCGGTCCCAAGAGCGCGCAGCGGATCGCCTTCCACATCCTGCAGGCGGAGCCGACGGACGTACGGCGTCTCGCGCAGACGCTCCTCGAAGTGAAGGCGAAGGTCCGCTTCTGCGCCACCTGCGGGAACGTCGCGCAGGAGGAGCTGTGCAACATCTGCCGCGACACGCGCCGCGACCTCTCGGTCATCTGCGTGGTGGAGGAGCCGAAGGATGTCGTGGCGATCGAGCGGACGCGGGAGTTCCGGGGCAAGTACCACGTCCTCGGCGGCGCGATCAGCCCGATCGAGGGCGTCGGCCCCGACGACCTGCGGATAAGGGAACTCCTGGCCCGCCTCGCGGACGGCACGGTGACCGAGCTGATCCTGGCCACGGACCCGAACCTGGAGGGCGAGGCGACGGCCACGTATCTCGCCCGCATGATCAAGCCCATGGGCCTCAGGGTCACCCGCCTGGCCAGCGGTCTGCCGGTCGGCGGTGACCTCGAGTACGCCGATGAGGTCACCCTGGGCCGGGCTTTCGAGGGGAGGCGGTTGCTCGATGTCTGAGACGAACGCCATCGAGACGGCCGCGCCTTCGCGAGAGGGCGGTTCCTGGATGTCTGAACGTGTTTTCGCTCATGAGGAAGGTCGACTTCTAGATGTCTGACGCCACGCTGCACGCGACCGCTCACGACCCGGGTGACTTCGCGGTCCAGATCGCGGACCAGATCGAGAGCTTCCTTGTCGCGGTCACCGAGGTTGCCAAGGGCGACGAACCGGACTCGGCCGTGCCCTTCCTGCTGCTCGAGGTCTCCCAGCTGATGCTGGCGGGCGGCCGTCTGGGCGCCCACGAGGACATCCTTCCCGAGGAGCGTTACGAGCCCGACCTCGGCCCCGAGCCGGACGTGGACGAACTCCGCGAGCGCCTGGCCGCCCTGCTCGACCCGATCGACGTCTACTCCGAGGTCTTCGACCCCTACGAGCACCGCAAGGGCCGGGTCCCCGCCCGTATCTCCGACGACCTGGCCGACGTCATCGCCGATCTCCGCCACGGCATGGCCCACTACCGCGCGGGTCGCACCACGGAGGCCCTGTGGTGGTGGCAGTTCTCGTACTTCTCCAACTGGGGCTCCACGGCCTCCGCCACCCTCCGAGCCCTCCAGTCCCTGGTCGCCCACGTACGCCTGAACCAGCCCCTGGAAGAACTCGACGGCCTCGACACCGACCAGGACTTCAACGAGGACGCTCTGGCGGAGGAGGCCGGCAAGGTCATGGCGGAGGAGCTGGCGGGGCCGCTGGGGTTGCGCGAGGTCAAATAACGCGATGAGCCGGTACAGCAGCTGGGCAGAGGTCAAGCGCCGGATGCGGGAGAACCGGCCCGACGTGTCCGACGCCGAATGGGAGTCCCGCAGGCAGGCGGCGCGCACGGCGACCGAGGCGTACGTCGTGGATCACCACCTGCGGGAGATCCGCGAGAAGCAGGGCTGACGCGGGCTCAGGTATGCCGGGGCGGCCGGGCTGACGGCTTGGCCACCTTCCGTCAGCCCGGAGTTGGTGATCACCGCCCGGCCGGGTCCGCCTTCGTTTCCGCAGTCCAGCCCGGAGCTTGAGCCCCGAGACCCGAGCTCTTCCACTGGGTTTTGGGTCTGGTGGGGATTAACTCAACCAACCAAGTTTGTACGTGAGTCGAGGGCGCGCAACTCATAAGAGTGACGTTCCGTGATCGACTTGCATCTGAACGTGTCGACCTCCCGGCGCCTGTGAACATCACCCTGGACACCGATCCGCTCAAGGAGTTCGTGGACTGAGGGAGACGAGGTGCAAAACCTCTACAGTCCCCAGAGCCCTTTCCCCAAAGTCGTGAGCCCCCCGCCCAACGCCAGCAGCAGCACCAACCCCCGGGCCCGTTTATCCGGCACCCGAGGGGCAAGCGCCCTCCCGATGGCGGCTCCGGCAGCCATGCCGGTCGCGGCCAACAGCCAGACGGGCGTGCTGAGTTGGGGCAACCCGTTCGCGGCGACGGAGAATGCGTTCACCAGCACTCCGTAGAAGAACGCGTTCGGGACGAACTCCCGTACCGGCCAGCCCGCGTTGACCGCGTACAGGGAGACCGGCGGTCCCCCGACGCCTGCCGCCGAGTTCATGAACCCGCCCAGTGCTCCCGCGGTCACCGCGCCGCCGGCCCCGCGCAGGGCGGTCACCCGGGCGCCGCGCATGACCAGCAGCACGGCCACTGTCACCAGCGCTCCCATGAAGGCGAGCAGGACGGGCTCGGGCAGTCGCCGGGCCACCCATGTCCCGGCCGGTACGGTGCACGCGGCCGCGGCGCACAGCGGCACCATTGCCCGCGGCCGCACGTACCGCCGCCCGCCCGCGAGCCCGACGAGACAGATGGCCCCGGCGGCGCAGTTCGCGAGGACGACGCCTTCGCTCGGCCCCAGCAGGAGGACGAGCGCGGGTACGGCGACCAGTGCGAAGCCCATGCCGGTCAGCCACTGCACGGAGGAACCGAGCAGGATGATGCCGCCCAGCAGCAGGTTCCCCGCCCATCCACCCGTCACAGCTCAGACCCACCACCCGTCACTGCTCAGATTCCCCGTCACAGTGCGGAATCCTCCCTCATGAGGCCTCGGAACGAGCCCCCGGGAAGGCGTGATCAAAGCGTCACCCTCCGTCTTTGGACGGACCTTGTCCCACCCCTGTACGTCCGCTGCATGGGCCCTAACCGGTGCAACGCGAGTCTGGAGTCACTCCCGCCGCAGAGGAAGCGAAGGGAGGAACCCACCACGACCGCACTGGAGTTGCGATGACCCGCAAGACCCGCATACGCGCCGCCCTCGTCACCGCTTCCGTCCTTGTCGCCACCGGCACTGTGGCCGTCGGTGTCAGTGCGGCCGGCCCCGACGCCGCACCGAAGAAGGCCCCCAAGGCGGAGATCACCGCCCTCTTCGACGGCTGGAACAAGGCCCTGGCGACCGGCGACGCGGAGACGGTGGCGGACCTCTACGCGGACGACGCCGTTCTCCTGCCGACCGTGTCCAACAAGGTCCGCAGCGACCGCGCCGGAATCGTCGACTACTTCGAGCACTTCCTGCAGAACAAGCCGGTCGGCACGAAGGTCCAGACGATCGTCAAGGTCCTCGACTCGAACTCCGCCATCGACACCGGCGTGTACGAGTTCGCGCTCACCGACCACGAGACCGGCGAGAAGCGTGTCGTCGAGGCCCGCTACACGTACGAGTACGAGAAGCGGGACGGCGAGTGGAAGATCGTCAACCACCACTCCTCTGCGATGCCCGAAGGCTGATCGCCACGCACAGCCCGCTCCCGGGCGCGTCCTGCAGTTCAACGGTTCCGCCGTCGTCCGTCACCAACTGCCTGACGACGGCGAGGCCGAGGCCCGAGCCGGAGCGCCCGGTGAGGCCCTGACCGCGCCAGAAGCGGTCGAAGGCGCGGGACTTCTCGGCCTCGGACATACCGGGGCCCTGGTCCATCACCTTCAGCACCACCTGATCGCCCTTGGACTCCGCGTGGACGGTGATGGTCGCGCCGTCCGGTGAGACCTCCAGGGCGTTGGAGAGCACGTTGTCCAGGACCTGGTCCAGATGACCGGGACTGGCCAACACAAGAAGCCGGCCGTCGGCACTCCCCCTGAGCGCGATCGACACTCCGCGCTCGTCGGCGGCCGGCCGCCACACCGCCAGCCGCTCCTCCAGTACGTCACCCAGCGGCAGCGGTTCGGCGGCGGTCACCTTGGCCTCGGCCCGTGCCAGCACCAGCAGGTCGTTGACCAGGCGGCTCATCCGGACCACCTCCGCCGTCGCCTGCTCCACGTCTTCCTTGACGAACTCGTCGTCCACCCCGTCGGCGATGTTGTCCAGCGACAGGCGCAGCGCCGTGAGAGGTGTACGGAGCTGGTGGGAGGCGTCGGCCACGAAGATCCGCTGCGCGGACATGAGGGTGTCGAGGCGTTCGGCGCCCTGGTTGAGCGTGCGCGCGAGGGTCTGTGTCTCCTGGGGGCCCGTCACGGGGGAACGGGCCGTCAGGTCACCGTCGCTGAACTTGCTCGCCATGTCGTTGAGTTCGCGCAGCGGACGGGTCAGCCGGCGGGCCACCACGGCACCGATCACGGCGGCCACGGCCAGCACGAGCACGGCGAGGATCGCCCGGAAGCCCCAGATGCTCCACAGCCGGCCGGTGAGCGCGCTGGTCGAGTACTCGATCCGTACGGCACCGACGACGGGGCCCTTGTCGCTGTCCGCATCCGGATCCGCGGGATCCGCGTGGGCGGGAACGGTGACCACCAGGTGCGGACCCCAGATGAACGTGGAGCCCCAGTCGGACGTGGGTTCGCCTTCGTTCAGGGCCTTTGCCAGGGCCGCGTCCTGGTCCGGCTGGGGCAGCTTCCCCGCGCAGGGCTCCTCCTCGGAGAGGACCTGGACATCGTCGGGCGTCTCACCGCTGTACGCCGTGGCCATCTCCTCCAACGCCTGGCACGAGGCTGCGTCGCCGTTGCCCAACAGGAGCGCCATGGTCCTGGCCTCCCGCTCGACGGACTCCTTGGTGTCCTCCCGCAACTGGTCGGTGAGCGTGAAGGCCACCGGCACCGTGAACAGGGCGATGGCGACCGCGACGAGCAGGACGTAACTGCGGATGAGCTGACTGATCATGAGGCGCTGCCGGCACCCTGGTCACGGGAGTCGGCCGCACCCTCGTTCACGATGAGTCGGAACCCGACACCCCGTACCGCCTCGATCGTGACCGCGCCCGCCAGCTTCCGCCGCAGCGCCGCCACATGAACGTCCAGCGTCTTGGTGGGCCCGAACCAGTTCGCGTCCCAGACCGCCTCCATGATCTGCTCGCGCGACATCAGCGCACCCGGCTCCTGGGTGAGGAACGAGAGCAGGTCGTACTCCTTGGGCGCGAGGGAGACTTCCTCGTCGTCCAGTCGTACGCGGGCGGCCTTGCGGTCGATGGTCAGGCGCGGCCCGTACCGGTCGGGGCCGACCTCCGTCGTCGCCCCGGCGGCGCGCGGCTGTGCCCGCCGCATCACCGCACGCACGCGCGCGATGACCTCTCGTACGCCGAAGGGCTTGGAGACGTAGTCGTCGGCGCCGAGCTCGAGGCCGACCACCCGGTCCGTCTCGTCGCTCCGTGCGCTGATCACGATGATCGGGACGTCACCGCGCTGCCGCAGGGCCTTGCAGACGTCGAGGCCGTCGGTGTCGGGCAGGCCGAGGTCGAGGAGGACGACGTCGTACGCGCCTTCGTAGGCCAGGGCCGCTCCACCTGTGGAGACCCATTCCACTTCGAAGCCGTATCGCGTCATCCCGCGCCGTAGCGACTGGGCGATCGGCTCGTCGTCTTCCACCAGGAGTACGCGCACAAGCGGAACCTTAGTGCTTGAAATTTAAGGCTCGACGGCAGGTGTGACGCGGCGCACTTTTCCGAGTGGGCGGCGGCTCATGGGGCAGATGCCGTGCTGGAGCGGCCGGAGCGCCGGGGTGATCACGTCGTGGGCGGGACATCTCACGATGCGATAACGCCCGGGTGGAATTCGGCCGCTCGTTAGACTGAGCCGACCGCAGTGTGCGGTACGAGACCAAATGAGCGAGGAGCGCACGTGGGCCTTGTCGTGCAGAAGTACGGAGGCTCCTCCGTAGCGGATGCCGAAGGCATCAAGCGAGTCGCCAAGCGGATCGTCGACGCCAAGAAGAACGGCCACCAGGTGGTCGTCGTGGTGTCGGCGATGGGTGACACGACGGATGAGTTGATCGATCTCGCCGAGCAGGTATCCCCGATCCCTGCCGGACGAGAGTTCGACATGTTGCTGACCGCCGGAGAGCGGATCTCCATGGCCCTGCTGGCGATGGCGATCAAAAACCTGGGCCACGAGGCCCAGAGCTTCACCGGCAGTCAGGCAGGCGTGATCACCGACTCGGTCCACAACAAAGCGCGGATCATCGATGTCACGCCGGGCCGGATCCGGACGTCGGTCGACGAGGGCAACATCGCCATCGTCGCCGGGTTCCAGGGCGTCAGCCAGGACAAGAAGGACATCACCACCCTCGGCCGTGGCGGATCGGACACCACGGCGGTCGCGTTGGCCGCGGCTCTGCACGCCGACGTCTGCGAGATCTACACCGACGTCGACGGTGTGTTCACCGCCGACCCGCGGGTGGTGAAGAAGGCCCGGAAGATCGACTGGATCTCTTCCGAGGACATGCTGGAGCTCGCCGCCTCCGGTTCCAAGGTGCTGCTGCACCGCTGTGTCGAGTACGCACGCCGTTACAACATCCCGATCCACGTCCGTTCGTCCTTCTCGGGACTGCGGGGCACCTGGGTCAGCAACGAGAATCCGCAAGGGGACACTCAGGTGGAGCACGCCATCATCTCCGGAGTCGCCCACGACGTCTCCGAAGCAAAGATCACGGTCGTCGGCGTCCCGGACAAGCCGGGCGAGGCCGCGGTGATCTTCCGCGCCATCGCGGACGCCGAGATCAACATCGACATGATCGTGCAGAACGTGTCCGCGGCCTCCACGGGCCTCACCGACATCTCCTTCACGCTCCCCAAGGCCGAGGGCCACAAGGCCATGAACGCCCTGGAGAAGGCGAAGAGCGCGATCGGCTTCGAATCGCTGCGCTACGACGACCAGATCGGCAAGATCTCCCTGGTCGGAGCGGGCATGAAGACCAACCCGGGCGTCACCGCCTCCTTCTTCCAGGCGCTGTCCGACGCGGGCGTCAACATCGAGCTGATCTCGACCTCCGAGATCCGCATCTCGGTGGTGACCCGCCAGGACGACGTCAACGAAGCCGTCCGCGCCGTGCACACCGCCTTCGGTCTCGACTCCGACAGCGACGAAGCCGTCGTTTACGGAGGCACCGGCCGCTGATGACCGCGGATGCGGGGCGGGCAGGCAAGCCGACGCTCGCGGTTGTGGGAGCGACCGGTGCTGTCGGCACGGTCATGCTCCAGATTCTGTCCCAGCGCGCGGACATCTGGGGCGAGATCCGTCTGATCGCCTCGCCGCGCTCGGCCGGCCGCAAGCTGGCCCTGCGCGGCGAGGAGGTCGAGGTCGTGGCGCTGACGGAGGACGCCTTCGACGGTGTGGACGTCGCCATGTTCGACGTACCGGACGAGGTGGCCGAGCGCTGGGCGCCCATCGCCGCCGCCAAGGGCGCGGTCGTGGTCGACAACTCCGGCGCCTTCCGGATGGACCCGGATGTGCCGCTGGTGGTCCCGGAGGTCAATCCGCACGCCGCCCGACTGAGGCCGCGCGGCATCATCTCCAACCCCAACTGCACGACGCTGTCCATGATCGTGGCCCTCGGCGCACTGCACGCCGAGTTCGGGCTGCGGGAGCTGGTGGCGTCCTCGTACCAGGCGGTGAGCGGCGCCGGACGCCGGGGCGTCGACACCTTGCGGCAGCAGCTCTCGCTCGTCGCGGGTACGGAGCTGGGGACGACCCCCGGCGACGTACGCCGCGTCGTGGGGGACAACACCGGGCCGTTCCCGGAGCCGGTGGCGCTCAATGTGGTGCCGTGGGCCGGGACCGCGCGGGAGGACGGGTGGTCCTCGGAGGAGATGAAGGTGCGGGAGGAGTCCCGCAAGATCCTCGGGCTGCCGGATCTGCGCGTCGCCGTCACCTGCGTACGCGTGCCCGTCGTCACCACGCACTCGATGACCGTCCACGCCTGCTTCGAGCGCGAGGTCACCGTGGACCAGGCCCGTGAGATCCTCGCCACAGCGCCCGGGGTGGTGCTGTTCGACGATCCGGCCGCGGGGGAGTTCCCGACACCGGTCGACGTGGTGGGCACGGATCCCACCTGGGTGGGGCGCGTACGGCGGGCGCTCGACGATCCGACGGCCCTTGAACTCTTCGTTTGCGGCGACAACTTGAGAAAGGGCTCCGCCCTGAACACGGCGCAGATCGCGGAGCTGGTGGCGGGGGAGTTGCGCGGGGTCTCGCGTGGGGCGTCGGCCCGGTAGCCGGTCAGTGGTTGGCCCGGAGTCGGTAATCGTGTGGTTCTGAGTTGAAACGTTTGTAGAATCTGTGTGAGTTTGAGGGCTCGGCCGTTGGTCCGGACCACTTGGATCGGAGCCTTGGGCGTCCGAAGATTTTTCTCCCCGTTCTCTGCAACCGCGCGGAGGGCGGGGAGCGTCTTTGCGGTCGCCCTTCAGGGGCGTCCGGACGCCGCGTTCACATGGGCATAAAGGAAGAGCTGGTACGCATGAGGGCATTCGACGCGCTGTCGGGCGCGCTGACGTTCGCGTCGGGGGGCGCGCGGCCTGACGCAAATGTGATGCCTGTCGCGTACAACCCTGACGGGGGTAAACGTGTCCAACTGGCGTGGCAGAGGTACTCGATTTCACAGCTGCGCGCGGCACAGCCCTGCGCCCACCCCGTCGGCCCCGCTTGTCCGGCGGGCCCGGCGGCATGCCGGTGATCGCGCCCATGCCCGCAGCCCGGCCCACCCGCATCCCGGATCAGCGCGAGGGCGTTGACGACGCCACGGCCGCGGGCACCACCGTCGACCATCTCACCGAGACCTACCGCGCCCACTACCGCTCGCTCCTGGGCCTCGCGGCGCTCCTCCTCGACGACACCGCCTCCTGCGAGGACGTCGTCCAGGAGGCCTTCATCCGGGTGCACTCGGCGCGCAAGCGCGTGCGCGACCCCGAGAAGACCCTCGCGTATCTGCGCCAGACCGTCGTGAACCTGTCGCGCTCGGCGCTGCGCCGCCGCATCCTCGGCCTGAAGCTGCTGACGAAGCCGATGCCCGACATGGCGAGCGCGGAGGAGGGCGCGTACGACCAGTTGGAGCGTGAGGCCCTGATCAAGGCCATGAAGGGACTCCAGCGCCGCCAGCGCGAGGTCCTGGTCCTGCGCTACTTCTCGGACATGACCGAGGCACAGGTCGCCGAGATGCTGGGCATCTCACTGGGCTCGGTGAAGGCGTACGGCTCGCGCGGCATAGCGGCCCTGCGCGTCGCCATGGAGGCCTCGGCATGAGCGACCACGATCGCTGCGACCGCGACGACAACGAGTACGAGCATGGGTACGGGCACGATCATGAGCGGCACGCTGGGAACGAAACTGTGAGTCACGGCCCCTCGGAGAATCCGGGCCCGCGGGAGCCGAGCGGGTCGGGGCAGTCGAACGGGCCGGGGGCGTCTGGCGCGCCGGGTTCGCCCCGCGGGGCGAGTGCGCCGAGTTGGTCAGGGGTCCCCGAGGCCTCGAGTGCCTCGGGCGTCTCCGGTTCGGGCGTCTCCGGCCCGGACGGAGCGGAGGGCTCCGGCCCGGAGGGCCTCGCGTCCGACGAACTGGCCCTGCGCAGGATGCTGCACCAGGCCGTGCAGGAGATCGAGCCCGCCGACGACGACGGCACACTGGAGCATCTGCGGCGCGCGGTACCGGCCCGGCGGGCGCGCAAGCGCCAGGCCGTCGTCGGCATGGCAGCCGCCGCGCTCTTCATCGGCACGGCGGTCCCGGCTCTCCTGCACGTCTCGAACTCCACCGGCCCCGACGCCGACCCCTCCATGGCCGGCCACCAGAGCTCACAGACCCAGGGCGGGGCCAGCCAGGGCGGCTCGGCCCAGGACAGCGAGGAAAGCGGCCCCGGCAGCTCTCCGGGCAAGGACAAGGAGAAGGACAAGGAAGACAAGAAGGAGACGCCGGGCGAGGACAAGGACGAGAGCAGCACCGGGGCCACCGGCGGAGCGGAGCCGACGGTCTCGGCCGCGAACGCCCCCGTCTGTACGTCCGCGCAGCTCGGCAACGCCACCTCGAACGTCGGCTCCCCGGACGCCGGCGGCGCCGTCTACGGCAGCTTCCGGATCGCCAACGTCTCCGCCGCCACCTGTACGGTCACCGGCTCCGGCACCGTGTCCGCTCTCCCGCAGGGCGCGGCGGACGGGGCCAAGATCCAGGTCGTCTCCCACAGCTCCGGCGACGCGGCGACCGGGCTGCCCGACCCGGCGACCGAGGTCAGCACGCTGGTACTGCAACCGGGGTCGGCGTACGAGGTGCAGTTCGCCTGGGTGCCCTCGGAGACCTGCCCGACCATTCCCGACGACCCCACGACGCCCGACGAGCCGACGCCCACGGACGGCACCACCACCGGCGGCGACAGCGGCGGTACGACCACGGGCTCGGAGGGCGGCACGGGCGGCGACGGCACGACCACGCAGCTCGCTCCGGAGGAGGGCGTCCAGGACGGCAGCGTCGTGGTGTCGAACACGGCGGTGGACGGCGCCCCGACGACTTCGGCGACCGTGCCCAACGCCTGCGCGGGAACGGTGTATCGGACCGGGATGCTGGCCGCGTCCTGAACGTGAGGTCGTGTGATGCCTGATGCCTGCTGGCTGATGTCTGAGGTCAGGCCGTGGGCGAGGCTGACGCCTTCGATTCGTCGTGCGCCGCGTCGGCGGGCTCGGCGGGCTCGCTCGGCAGCTCCTCGGTGAGGCCCAGCTCCGCGTCCTGCGCGAACTCCACCTCCCTGCGCACCAGCCGGTACCACATGAAGACCACGAAGCCCGCGAAGACGAACCACTCGCCGGTGTAGCCGAGGTTCTGGAACGCCTTGAGGTCCAGGCCCGTGTCCTGCGGCGCCTTCGCGGGCACCGCCGTCATCCCCGCGTCGGCCTCGGCGAGCGTGACCCAGGCGTCGTACACCTCGTACGGCACGAGGTTCACCAGTGACGCCGCACTGATCGCGCCCGTCTGGCCGGAGGGCAGACCACCGGCCGCGCTCACGCCGTCCGAGCCGGGGCTCTCGGACGCCTGGAGCGCGCCGGTCACGGTGACCTCGCCGGTCGGGGCGGCCGGGGCCTTCGCGGTGTCGGCGTCACCGGGCAGCCAGCCCCGGACCACGGGCAGGGCCTTGTCGTTGTCCGTGCGCAGCATCGTCAGGACGTAGTAGCCGCGCTTGCCGTCCAGCTCCCGGTCCGGCACGAGCAACTGCTTCCCGTACCGGCCCGTCGCCGTGGCCTGCTCGCCCGACGTCTCCTTGTCCACGGGAAGCAGCTCGGCCAGGGGCCGGGCCGCTTCCCGCTGGTCCTCGGACACCTTCTCCTCGGCCGTGCGGTGGCTCTCGACGCGGTCCTCGAACCGCCCCAACTGCCATGACCCCATGAAGACGCAGAAGGGGATGGCCAGCAGTACGAAGACGTTGATCGCCCACCAGCGGGGGGTGGTCAGCAGGAACCGGTACACGCCCTCCACGTTACGGGGCCCTTGCCCGCGGCTCTGGCGAGGGGTCGGCTGTCGCCGGGTCCCCCGGAAACGGCGCCCGCTGCTCTCACCTCCCCAGGTGCCGCTCCGCGAAGTCCAGTTCCAGACGGACCTGCTTGATGCGTTCGTCCACGACCAGGGAGCCGTGGCCCGCGTCGTAGCGGTACACCTCATGGACGGCGTCGCGGGCGGCGAGGCGAGTGACGTAGTTCTCCACCTGGCGGATGGGGCAGCGGGGGTCGTTGACGCCGGCGGAGATGTAGACGGGGGCCTTGACCGCGTCGACGTACGTCAGAGGGGACGAGGCCTCGAAGCGCTCGGGGACCTCCTCCGGCGTGCCGCCGAGAAGGGTGCGGTCCATCGCCTTCAGAGCCTCCATCTCGTCGTGGTACGCCGTGACGTAGTCCGCGACCGGTACCGCCGCGATCCCGAGGGCCCACGCGTCCGGCTGGATGCCGAGGCCGAGGAGCGTGAGATACCCGCCCCAGGAACCGCCGGTGAGGATCAGCCGGGCGGGGTCGGCGAGACCAGAAGTCACCGCCCATTCCCGGACAGCCGCGACGTCCTCCAGCTCGATCAGACCGACCCGGTGCTTGAGCGCGTCCGTCCACTCCCGGCCGTATCCGGTCGAGCCGCGGTAGTTGATCCGGATCACCATGTACCCGTGGTCCACCCACGCCGCCGGGCCCGCCGCGAAGGAGTCGCTGTCGTGCCAGGTCGGGCCGCCGTGGATGTCGAAGACGGTGGGCAGCGGGCCCGTAACTCCCGCGGGCCGCTGCACGAGGGCGTGGATGCGGCCGCCCGGACCGTCCACCCATACGTCCTGAACGGGCACTGATCCCGGTGACTTCATCCCGGGAGGGTCGAGGACGACTTCGCCGGACGTGGAGCGGACCACCGGGGGCTCGGCCGCCGACGACCACAGATACTCCACGCTGCCGTCCGGGCGGGCCGTCGCCCCCGACACCGTGCCCTTCGGCGTCCGGATCCGCTCGAGCCGGCGGGAGGCCAGGTCGTAGCGCCACAGCTCGCTGCGCGCCTCGTAGCTGTGCACGACCAGCAGTGCGGAGCCGTCCGGATACCACTCGGCGCTCAGATCGCCGTCCAGCCGCTCGGTCAGCGCCAGGTCGGTCTCCTCGCCGGACGCCACGTCCCACAGCATCGGCTCCCAGCGCCCGCGCCGCTGATGCCCGACGAGCAGCCGGGTGTCCCCGTCGACCGGGGCGAAGCCCAGCACCTCCAGGCCCAGCTCGACCGTGCCGCCCTTGGTGTCGTCCAGCTCCGCGACCGCCGAACCGTCCAGCCGCAGCACCCGCAGCGCCGAGTGCATCGCGTCGCCGTGCTCGGTGTGCTCGATCGCGATCAGCGAGCCGTCGTACGAGAGATCGCCGACGCCCGCCGACTCCCGGTGCCGGTAGATCTCCACCGGGTCTTCACCGGACCGGGCGACGTAGATCGTCGAACCGTCCTCATCGGTCGACCTGCCGACGACCGCCGTACGTCCGTCGCGCGCGAGCGCGAGTCCGGCGGGATACGAGGGGTCGAGGCCGGGAGCCGCCGCCTCGTCGGGGCCGGACGGGGCGCTCTCGTCTCTGTCGAACGGCTGACGCCGCCAGATCCCGAACTCGTCCCCGTCCTTGTCGTCGAACCACCAGATCCACTCGCCGTCGGGCGTCAGCACCCCGTCCGTCGTGCCGTTCGGCCGGTCCGTGACCTGGTGCTGGGCGCCCGTCGTGCGATCCCATGCGTACAACTCGTACGTCCCCGTCGCGTTCGACACGAACAGCGACCGGTGCGGTGCGTCCTGCGCCCAGTCGGGCAAGGACACCCGCGGCGCCCGGAAACGCTTCTCCCAGTCCGGCATGGCCTCGTCGTGCGGCATCGCCGCGTGGTGCGAGATGGTCCCCTCGTCCGGGTTGGCCCCGTTGCTCTCAGTCATGGCCCCATACTGCCCGCTGGGACCGACAATCCGCTGCCGAGGCTCCCAGCCTGTGGATAACTCGTGGGCTTTCTTGACTTCCGCAGGTCAGGGCGATTGTCAGTGGCGTCGTGCACTATCGCGGCATGACCTCATCGACCGATCCGAGCGAACTGACCGATCTGCGCAAGACAGTTGAGACCTTCTGGGCCACGGCCGAGGCCCGCGACTGGGCGGCCTTCGCGGAGACCCTCGCGGAAGACGTTGTCTACACCCTGCCCCAGACGCGCGAGCGCATCCGCGGGCGGGAGACGTTCGTCCAGTTCAACCGGGAGTATCCCGGCGACTGGCACCTGCGGATCGAGCGGATAGTCGCCGAGCCCGGGCAGGTTGTCACGTGGATCCACTTCACGACGGGCCTGGAGGAGATGTACGGCATCTCGTTCTTCACGGGGGACGACCAGAGCCGCGTCATATCGATGACGGACTTCTGGCCCGAGCCGTACGAACCCCCGGCGGGGCGCGAGCACTTGGTGGAGCGTTACTGAGGCGCGGTCGGCCACTTAAGGGTTCGTCCGTTCCCGGCGCCGGCGCCCCAGTAGTTCCGCGAGGCCGCGGCGGGTGGCGGCCAGGACCACGCGGTCGCCGGCGCCCATGACGTAGCCGGGCGGCAGGTCCCACACCAGGCCCGGTGTCCGAGCGGGGGCGTCCGGGGCGGGGCCGTTGGCCAGGTCAGGGCTGCGCTCGTCCGGGGCCGCCGTGTCCAGGGCGACGACCCGCCACGCCCCGGGGCGGAACGCCTCGGCGACCGTCCGGCCCTCCAACTGCGGGTGCCCGGCGACATCCAGGGCCGCGAAGAGCAGCACGCGGCGTTCGACGGGTATGGCGCCCAGGATCTGGCGGCCCATCATCGCTCCGGCGAAGGCGGGCGCGGCGAGGTAGGTGACGCTGCGGCTGCGGGTGAGCGCGTAGGGGTGGGCCGAGCGCAGGGTGCGGTACACCGCGGTGGCGAAGTCGTCGTCGTACAGCCGCAGGACGACGCGCAGATCGGGCCGCACCGTCCTGGCGTACAGGGCGGCTTCGAGGTTGGTGGTGTCCGCACTGGTCAGGGCGAGCAGTGTGTGTGCCCGGTGGATCTTGGCGGCCTCCAGGACGCCTTCCTGGGTGACGTCGCCGAGGACGACGGGCACGCGCAGGCGGCGCGCGGTCGCGATCCCGCGGGCCTCGGGGTCGGCCTCCACGCACACGACCGGGGTGTCGAGTTCGCGCAGCCGCGTGAGCACGCGCGTACCGATCTTGCCGAGCCCGAGCAGGACGACATGGCCGGAGAGTCCGCGGGGTGGCCGGCGCAGCGCGGATCCGCTGCGGAAGGTGCCGAGGGCTTCGAGGACCGCGGCGAGCAGCACGGGAAGAAGCAGCAAGCCGACGAGACTGGTGAGGAGTTGGAGGATTTGGCGGCCTTGGTCCTGGTTGAGCGCGGGCTCGTTGATGGCGAAGAGATCGAGCAGCGTCAGATACGTGGCGTGCAGCGGATGATCGCCCGTTGTCACCATCGACGCGATCACGAGCGCGACCACACAGCCCACCAGGCCTGCGAGCGACCAGCGCAGTCGCCGGGAGAACAGCGCGGCGAAGGGCAGTGCGGGCACGACGCCACGGCCCGTGGGAGCGGTGGGACCGGAATACGACACCGTTTCCAGGACGACGGTGCCGCGGCCGGTCGCGGCGGCCACGGAGCGTTCGTCGGGCAGGAGTTGAGGGCCGTGTTCACCGCTGCTGTCGGAACCGTCCGCGCCGGCTGGGTCGTTGGTCGTCGCCGAGAGCAGCGCGAGGGTGCACAGACCGGGGTCGGCCACCTGGCCGGGGCCCGGCGGCGGTCGTTCCATGGCCCGCAGCAACAGCCCCTCCGTCTGCACGACCTTGGAGGTCCCGGCCACCGCGGTCGCCGCCAGGGCGGGAGCGGCGGTGTCGGCGTCGGAGAGGACGGTGGTGGAGGCGTCGATGTGACCGGGCTCCCCGGAATCACCGGCACCGTCTCCGTCTCTGGTCCCGGTCCCTGCTCCCGCCATGGCCAGGGCCGAGGCCTGGTCCAGCAGGGCCTCGAGGTGCTGGCCCAGGCGGCGGTTGTAGAGCCGGATGACCAGGCGCAGCCGGGGGTTGAGGCGGCGGGCGGTGAGGGCGGCGCGGATGTTCGTCTCGTCGTCGTCGTACACGAGCGCCAGCGCGTCCGCCCGCTCGACGCCCGCTTCGGCGAGCACGGCCTCGGTCAGCTCGCCGGCCTCCAACGGCTCGGGAGGCGACCCATCACCGGCGGTCCGGCCCGCGGAAGCCCCGCCACCGCCACCGCCGCTGCCGCCGCCACTGCCGCCGTTGCGTGGCGCCCGGTTCACCGCCGCCGACACCCGGTCGAGCAGCGTGGACGCCCGCCCGACGACCGGTGGCCGTACGGTCCGCACGGCGGACGGTACGACCAGCGTCACCTGCTCTCCGTACACCCCGCGCAACTCGGCCGCCAGCCGGTGCGCCAGGGCATCGTCCCCGCACACCACCATGTGCGCGGCATCGTCCCTGGACCCGCTCTGATACGGAAGGCTCCCCACAACTGCACAGAGTGCCTCACCAGCACGGGTGGTTCCACCGCGGCCCCTTGACGGGCCCCTTGACGTATCTTCCGCTCGCCGCTCGGGAGTTGGAGGCGTCGGTTCGCGCGGCGACCCCCGCACCACCGCCACGACCCTCCGCCGTGATCCTGCCGACGGAAAACCCCTGGGGAAGCCCGTGCCCACCTGCCTAGGCTGACAGTCATGAGCCGCCGCCAGGACATACAGGACATAGACGTACGCCCGATCACCGGGACCGAGATCCCGGACTGGATCCGCGCGCTGAACACCGGCTTTCTGCGACCGCCCGCCGTCTCGGAGGCGGAGATCTCGGACCGGAGTTCGTACCTCGTGCCGGAGCGCACGCTGGGGGCCTTCGACGGCGGGCGGTGCGTGGCGACGTTCCGGTCGTTCGCGCAGAAGCTCACGGTGGTGGGCGGGGGCTTCGTACCGGCCGATGCCATTTCGAATGTGACCGTCACGTCGACCCATCGGCGGCGTGGGCTGCTCACGCGGATGATGGCGCGGGACCTGGCCGCCGCGAAGGAACGGGGCGACGTGGTGGCGACGTTGATCGCGGCCGAGTATCCGATCTACGGCCGGTACGGCTTCGGGCCGGCCACCACCGCCACCGAGTGGACGATCGAGGTGCCGCGGGCGGGACTGGATCCCCGGTGGGCGGGCCCGGACGACGGCGGGCGGATCGACCTCGTGGACGGCGAGGACGTACGCAAGATCGGTCCGGAGCTGCACGAGCGGCTCCGGCGGGTGCAGCCGGGGGTGGTCGACCGGGACGAGCGATGGTGGCAGGTTGCCACCGGTGTGCTGACGCTGGACCGGTCCGCGTGGACCGAGCCCTTCCACGCCGTGTACCGCAATGCGCAGGGCGAGGCCGAGGGCCTGCTCAGCTACACCTCGGACGGTGAGTGGGACGAGGGCAAGAAGCAGCCGCTGAACACGGCGAAGGTGAAGGGCATGATCGCGGTGTCGCCGGCCGCCGAGCGCGCGCTGTGGCAGCACGTCTGCTCGGTGGACTGGGTCACGTCGGTGAAGACGGGCTATCGCGCTCCGGACGACCTGCTGCCGCACCTGCTGCCGGACCCCCGGGCCGCGCGGCTCACCTCGCAGGCCGACTGGCTGTGGGTGCGGATCCTGGATGTCGTACGGGCTCTTGAGGCGCGTACGTACGCGGGTACCGGGACGCTCGTGCTGGAGGTCACCGATCCGGACGGGCTGTCGGCCGGGCGATACCGGCTGGACGCGTCACCGGACGGGGCGAGCTGCACGCGAACCACGGACGCCGCCGAACTCACGCTGGGCACAGGCGAGTTGGCGGCGCTCTGGCTCGGGGACGAGTCGGCGGTGCGGCTCGCCGCGCTCGGCCGGGTGGCCGAGTCGCGGGCGGGCGCCGCAACCACCGCCGACGCCCTGTTGCGTACGTCCAGGCGACCGTGGTGCCCGGACGTCTTCTGAAGTCCCTGTCACCTCCTCCCTCCGTAGCGTGATGGGAACGGACTGGCCGAGCTCCCGGCTCCCCTCCGGAAGGGAGCCCGGCCAGCCGGACTGTCGGACGGTGGCGTCCGGTCAGCCGGTCTGGGTGAGCAGCACCACGAGAATGAACGCTCCGATGCCGCCGATGTACGTGTTCTTGGCCTTGATGCCGATGGAGAGGAGAACGAACGCGATGAGGCCCATCGCCCCGAACTTCAGCTGGACGAACTGCTCGAAACCGATGATGAGGGCGGCGATGACGAGGGTGGCGATGAGCGGCATTTCGGTCCCTCCTTCGGGATGGGGACGCGGTGACCGGCGGTGACCAACTGGTCGATCCAGTCACCGGTGGTAACCAACTTCTCCAAAAGTCTGGCCATGTTGCCGAAGTTGGTGACCAACTCCAAGGGTTTTATCTCCGCCTGGATGCGTCTCATAACCACCTTCACGGTAACTGCCCAAAGATGGCGCGAAGTTGTACTGTTTGGTTGTGGACGCGAAACACGCCGCCGTCAATGGGCGGAATCGGTCTCAACGGCCCCAGCGACCACAGCGGTCACACCGAGAGGTCGCTGACGCGCTGCGCAGCCGGATCAGGTCCGGAGAGCTGCAGCCGGGACAGCGCATGCCCACGCAGGCCAGGCTGGCCGACGAGTTCGGCGTCGAGCGCGGGGCCGTGCGCCAGGCGCTGCGCATCCTGCAGTCGGAGCACCTGCTCTCCAACGTTTCCAAGGGCAGCCCGGCGACGGTCGCCCCGGACGTGGGCAAGGTCCTGCCCGGGCCGGAAACGCCGCAGCCCACGATGGTGGCGCTGGCGCCGCGGATAGCGGACGCCTTCACGGCCCCGCACGTGGAGATCGACGCCCTGTGCCTGAAAGCGGTCTCTCTCACGCTCGCCATGGGCGAACCTCTCCGCCTCATCCACGAGGGCCGTATGAAACCGGCCAAGGTCGACGTCCGGGTCCTGCTGCCGAGCCGCGACATCGACCTCGCCTTCCCCGTCCCGGTGGACGGCGGCAGCGATGACGACCTGGTGCACGAGCGCTGGCTGGCCCAGCGCAACGCCCAGGGCCAGGTGCTCCGCCACAACCTGCTGGCCTTACGGGCCTCCCACGGCATCGACGTCCATGTGACGTTCCGCGCGCTGCCGTTCACCCCGCCGGTGAAGCTGTACCTGCTCAACGGGGAGGAGGCGCTGTTCGCGTACTACACGCTCACGCGGCGCGGCGAGGAGATCGACCACGAGTACCTGGAGATGTACGACACCGAAGGCACGCAGTCCATGCTGTTCCCCTTCGAGCAGGGGTCCGCACTGCGGGACACCACCTTCGTGGAGCAGTCGCATCTGTGGTTCAACGCACTGTGGGAGACCATCAGTCTGGAGCTGGAGCTCACGAACTGAGGTCTCCCACGGGTGGGTCTTCGAGCGGAGGATCTTCGGGTGGTGGGTCTTTCGGAGGGCCGGTCGGCAGCTCGGTCGGGGCGGGGTTTTCCCAGCTCACATTGCCGGTCCCGCGACGAGTACGGCGAGCAGGACCGCCCCGATCGAGCTGCAGGTGTGGCTCTTCGTCTTGATCCCGATGCTGAGCAGAAGCAGGCCGAAGATGCCGACGGGTCCGTAGTGCCACTCGACGAGCTCCTCGAAGCCGACGACGAAGACTGCGGGGATGAGTGCGATGGCGGGCATGGTGGATCCTCCTTCGGGCAGTGCCTGGCTTCCAGGGGCGGGCGGGCAGAGCGGACAGAGCAGGTACTTTCGGGCGCGTACTGCGTATCTGCCAAGTGCTTGCGAAAGGAGGGAAGCATTCCGCCATCTTGGCCTAGTTGGTTGCCAACTATGGTTAACTTACCCCAAGTTGGTCGACGTTAACCGGCAAGTAGCGAACAACTCGCCTAAGATGGAGCAAAGTTATAGCGTTTGGTCGTGACCCAGGAGAATGTCGCAGTGAACGGCAGCAGAAGGCTCTCGCCCCAGGAGATCGCCGACATCCTGCGGGACCGCATCCGCAGCGGCGAGCTGAAGGCCGGCGATCGCCTGCCCACGCAGGCCGAACTCGCCGATGAGTTCGGCGTGGAACGCGGCACGGTCCGCCAGGCCCTCCGCGCCCTCCAGGAAGACGGCCTGCTCAGTAACGTCAGCAAGGGCAGCCCCCCGCGTATCGCCGAGGTGACCCCGTCCACCGACAAGCCCCAGTCGACGATGGTGGGCTTGGCCCCGCAGCTGATGGAGGCCTTCAAGGCCAAGCACGTACGCATCGACGCGGCCTGCCTCACCGCCGAGACCCTGCTGACGGCCCTGGGTGAACCGGTGCGCCGCATCCACGCGGGCGACCTCCGCCCGGAATCCATCGACGTACGCATCCTGCTGCCGTCCCGGGACATCGACCTGGCCTTCCCCGTCCCGGTGGAGGGACGCGGCGACGACGACCCGGTCCACCGGCGCTGGCTGGAGCAGCGCAACGCCCAGGGCCACGTCCTGCGCTACAACCTCCTGGCCCTGCGCGCCTCCCACGGCATCGACGTCCATGTGACGTTCCGCGCGCTCCCCTTCACCCCGCCGGTGAAGCTGTACCTGCTCAACGGCGTCGAGGCCCTGATCGCGTACTACATGCTGACGCGACGCGAGGAGGAGTGGGAGAGCGGAACCCTGGACATGTATGACGCGCTGGGCTACGAGTCCCTGCTCTTCTCCTTCGAGAAATCCGCCAGTGAACGGGACGCTGCCTTCGTCGACCAATCCCAGAAGTGGTTCGACGCCCTCTGGGCAACCATCACCACTGACCTGACACTCTCCTAGTGACTCCTGATACGAAGCAGCAGACTGAGCTGGTGACAGTAGAGACAGAGAAGTTGAGGGGATTGATCGCCGGAGCACGCTTCGTGCTCTTCGACTTCGACGGCCCGATATGCCGGTTGTTCGCGGGGCACACGGCGGAGCAGGTGGCCAAGGACCAGGTGCGGTGGCTCGAGGAGAGAGGGTTGCGTGGGCTCCTCACGGAGGAGGAGCAGGCCGAACCCGATCCGCACGTCGTGCTGCGGATGGTCGATCGTCGGCATCCTGACAGTGATTTGGTGATCGAGCTGGAGAAACGTCTCACCCTGCAGGAGCTGAGGGCCGTGGAGTCGGCGTACCCCACGGCCCACGTGGATCCACTGATCCGGACCTGGCGCGCGCTGGGGGCACGGCTGGCCGTCGCGACCAACAACTCCCCGCTGGCGGCCACCCGTTACTTGACCACCCGCGGCCTGACGGAGTGCTTCGCCCCGCACATCTACGGCCGCACGCAGGACCTCTCGCTCCTGAAGCCGCATCCCCACTGCCTGAACCGCGCCTTGAGCGCCCTGGGCGCCGAGCCCTCCGAGACGCTCATGATCGGTGACGCGGCAACGGACTTCCAGGCGGCCGAGAGCGCCGGGGTTCGCTTCATGGGCTACGCGCGTAATGAACACAAGGAGAAGCTGTTGCGGGCGGCTGGAGCCGAGGTGGTCGTGGGGTCGTTCGAGCCCGTGCTGGGGATGCTCCGTGACCGGAGGCGGTGAGGCGAACGATCGTGCGGCCAATTGGGCTGGTTTGCGTGATGGTTGGCGGCGGTACGGTCGCTGTGTGGGCGGGGACTGGAGGGGGGACCGGGGTGGCAGGGAGTTCGAGCGGGTCCTGGACGCGCTCCGAACTCGCTTGACCGACGGCACGTACCAGGTCGGCAACCGGCTGCCGCCCCAGCGAGAGCTTGCCGAAGAACGAGGGGGCCGCGCTGTGACGCTGGGCAGCCTCATCAGTGAGGCGTTCGAGCAGCCCGAGATCACCCTGGACGTTTACACACTGACCTCCGAGTCCCTCGACGCCCATGTCAGAGTGCAGGCCGAACGAATCCGCGCGAGAGGGACAGCACCGCAGCGCATCGCCCTGCGCATGCTGCTGCCGTCCGAGGGACTGGAGTTGCCCTACCCGCGAGCCAAGGACCCCGCCTACAACGAGGACGTGCGTCAACGCCTGCTCGGCATCACCCGCCAGCACACGGCTTCGCTGCGACGCGCCCTACGGGAACTGCGAACCGAGGGCCTGGTCCCCACCGTTGACATCGAGATCCGGCATGCGCCGCTGGTCCCCACGTTCAAGCTCTACCTGTTCAACGGTGCCGAAGTACTGCAGGGTCCGTACGAGGTCCTCATGCGCCGCATTGAGCTGGACAGCGGCGAGGAGATCGATACCCTCGACGTGCTCGGCTTCGGAGCCACCCTCACTCACTACGTCAAGGACGACGACCCGAATTCACAGGGGTCGGTCTCCGTCGCCAGCATGCAGTCCTGGTTCGACTCCGCCTGGAACCTGCTTGCCGAGTAGGCCGATTGTCAGGCCTGAAGCATCAGCAGAACGAACAGTACGGTGCCGAAGAGCAAGCACGTCGAGTTGCGGGTTCGGGCACCACAGGTGATCAGCAGAAGACAGAAGACGCCCATGGCCCCGTACCGCCATTGGATCAGCTGCTCCAAGCCGAATTGAAAGATGACCATCCCCCACCCCTTGAATGTCCAGTTAAGCGATCAATTCTCAGTCCAATTGGACTGGTTTACTACAAGGTTGTTGTGCCCTGCCGGTTTGATCGCTAATCAGCAGTCAAGTTGAATGGTCGAGTTGACTGGAAACCGGTTTGCTTGTCGGTCGGAAGAGGTACCGTCGGCATGTGGGAGACGAACGGACCGGCGACGGCGGCGGCAAGGAGTTCGAGCGGGTCCTGGACGCGCTCCGAACTCGCTTGACCGACGGCACGTACCAGGTCGGCAACCGGCTGCCGCCCCAGCGAGAGCTTGCCGAAGAGTTGACGTCCGAGTCCCTGGATACGTACATCCGGGTTCAGGCGGACCGGATCCGTTCCCGGGAGATCGCCCCGCAGAGCATTGCCGTGCGCATGCTCCTGCCCTCCGAGCAACTGGAACTGCCCTACCCGCGCGCCAAGAACAACCCGGCTGATACCCGCCCGCAGGAGCGCCTGCAGTCCATCGCGGACCGGTCCACGGCGTCACTGCGGTACGTCCTCCAAACGCTGCGCGTCGAGAACCTCGTGCCGGACGTCAGGCTGGAGATCCGTCACGCACCACTGACTCCGGCCTTCAAGCTCTACCTGCTCAACGGCACCGGGGCACTGTTCGGGCCGTACAAGGTGACCGAACGCCCCATCTTTCTGGACAGCGACGAGGAGGTCATGGCGATCGACGTCGTCGGGCTCGGAGCCGACCTCACGCACTACGTCAAGGACGACGACCCGGACTCGCCGGGAACCTTCTTCGTGAACAGCATGCAGGAATGGTTCAACTCGGTGTGGAAGCATCTCCCGGAGCCGTCGCCACAAGCGTCCGGGCAGCAGTGACCACCGGGTCGTGCGAGTCGACCACCCAGTCCGCGCCTCGTTGCCTCATCTCCCGCATACGTTCCGCATCGTGGGTGTAGCCGAGAAACCGGACGCCCGCTTTCTGGGCCGCCTCCAGGTCGGTGAGCTGGTCCCCGACCATGACGGCGCGGGAGGGGGCCAGACCGTCCAGGCACTTCAGCGCGCGGAGCAACGAGTCGGGGTCCGGCTTCATATGGCCCGGCTCGTGCGGATCCCGGCCGCAGACATCCACGAACTTCGACTGGAGCTGCTCGCGCTTGAGGTACTCCCACACGGGACCCTCGGCGTTGTTGCTCACCACCACGAGACGCATGCCGAGAGCGGTCAGCGCGTTCAGTAGCGGTTCGAGGTCCGGGGCGGCCTCGGCGGAGGCGACGGCGGCGTATTCGTGCCGCGTGACAATTTTGTGTGCCTCCTCGAGCGGTGTGCGGCTGAGGGGGACCGGTGACGCCCGGTCGTACATGTCCTTGAGCGCCAAGAGGATGCCGTGCGAGTCGTCGCAGTCCTCGACCACCTGGTCCAGTACGCCTATGCCCCACTCCTGGCGCGCCATGACCTTGATCTCCTCGGCGATGTGTGCGGTCGGCGCCGAGCCGAACAGGTCGCAGATCGGGCCGTCGAAGTCGACGAGCACCGCGTCCACTTCATGCAACAGCCCTCGCAGGGCCTCTTGTTGACCGGGTTCACCAGGTTCACCAGGTTCGCCGCTCGCGGGCCTCTTGTTCGTCATCCGGACAGTGTGGACCACCGGAGCCTGTGGTCAGGACACGCCGGGAGCGGACACGCGGGTACGGGTGAGTTTCAGAGAAACGGTTCTGGCACCATGCTCGTCCGCGGAGGAGTACCTTGCTTCAATCCGTCACCATTGGTTGCGGGCTCAGTGAGAGAACGGTCAATGTCACCCGAATCGGCTTACATGGCTCTGCAGCGGGCCGTTGAGGTGAGTGGCAACGCGAGTGTGGTCGAAGGACCACTCCAGGGCTACCACCACGAGACGTATGTGTTTCCGCTGCCTGGCAAGGCCGAAGGACTGCGGCAGGTCCGCTGGAAATGCCGTGAGCCGCGCAGTAACGCCTTCTGGTTCGACCGGCGCTGCTTCGCCTCGGAGGAGGACCTGATCGACTCCCTGCAAGGGCGTATCACGGGCATCCCTGAAATCTTCCAGGCGGAGACCGTCCGCCTGCAGCGGTTCATCGAGGGAGAGACGCTCGGCTGGTACCACAAGGCGGGGCAGGCGATTCCGCCGTCCGTCTTCGAGCAAATCGTCGAACTCTTCCGGCAGTTGGTCCATGTCACCCCCGACACGCTTCTTGTGAAGCGGACCTGCAAGCCCACGGACCGGGCGAAGGACGGCGACACTTCAGGCTTTCTGGAGGGGCTTATCCGGTTCACCGAGAAGCGCGTGTACGAGGAGAAGGGCAAGGACTTCGCAGGCCTGTTCGGTGAGCTCGGCGTGAAAGGTGACTCCTTCGAGCACCTCCGTAAACAAGTGTCCGGTCTGAACGAGCGGCCCTTCTGCCTCCTGCACGCTGATCTGCACCGCGAGAACTTCATCCTCGATCGCGAAGGCCTGCTCTGGGCGATCGACTGGGAACTGGCGATGCTCGGTGATCCGCTCTACGACCTGGCCACGCACCTCTACCTGATGCGCTACCCGAAGCATCAGGAGGACCAGATGGTCGAGCGGTGGTGCGAGGTCGTCGACGAGGTCAGGCCAGGCAGTTCGGCCGGCTGGAAGGAGGATCTGCCGAAGCTGCTGAACTACAAGAAGGCCCAGTCGGTGTTCACCGATGTCATCCGGGAGTCCCTGTCGCTGGATCTTCCTCCTGAGCCTTCTGGGTTTCATGGGCCTTTTGAGCCTCTTGGGGCCGACCAGGAGCCCGACCCGATCCGCCTCTCCCAGGCAGGCATAAAAGTCCACGACGTCCTCACCGCCGCCGCCGATCCGCTCGGTCTGGAGACGGTGCCGAACCCGCAGAAGATCAAGGGTGCCCTCGCGCAGTGGTACCGGAATCGCGAGCCCGGGAAGAAGCACGCGCAGTAAGGACGGTGAGCCGTTCCTGCGTACGCTCGTCCGCATGAGCGACACGGGACTGCGCGACACAGGTCTGCGCGAGCGCAAGAAGCGGCGGATGTACCAGGAGGTCTCCGACCTGGCCATCGCGCTGTTTCTGGAGAAGGGGTTCGAGAAGGTGTCGGTCGCCGAGATCGCCGCCGCCGCCGAGATCTCCAAGCCGACCCTCTTCCGGTACTTCCCGGCCAAGGAGGACCTGGTCCTGCACCGGTTCGCCGACCACGAGGACGAGGCCGCGCGGGTCGTTGGCGAGCGGGCCGAGGGGCAGTCGCCGCTCGAAGCGCTGCGGGTGCACTTCCTCGACGGCCTTGAGCGGTGTGATCCCGTCACCGGGCTCAATGACGCGGAGCCCGTGCTCGCCTTTCACCGGCTGCTCTACGGGACGCCCTCGCTCGTGGCCCGGCTGTCCGGGTTTCTGGAGCGGTCCGAGGAGGCGCTCGCCCGTGCCCTCGGCGGGGACCTGGAGGCGCGGCTCGCCGCCGGGCAGATCGTTGCCGTGCGGCGGATCCTCGCGATGGAGAACGTGCGGCGGATGGCGGCGGGGGAGCGCGCGGAGGAGGTCCGGGCGGATGCTGTCGCCGTGGCCGAGCTGGCCTTTCGGCAGTTGACGGCAGGGTTGAAGCGGTTCGCGTGAGCGTGTGGTGAGCTACAGCCCGCCGTTCCCGCCCGTATGTGATACTCGATAAAAAATTTAACTCGGTAACGTTTTGTCGTTATCCTTGCTGGAATGACGTCCCCCGAGCCCTCCCTCCAGCACGCCCTCACCCAAGAACGCGCCCATCACGAAACCTGCCGAGCCGCCCTCACGGCGATGATCGACGGCGCCCAGGAGCACGTCGTCACCGGCGAGGACGTCTCCGCCTCCGGAGCCGACGCCGAAGTGCTTGGGTACCAACTGCGCAGCAAGGCAAAGGAGTTGCGCGAGCTGCCCGACGGGCCCTTGTTCTTCGGGCGGCTGGACTTCGACGGCGGTGAACACGTCGGGCAGAGCTACCACGTCGGGCGGCTGAGGATCAGCGAACACCCCGCCGCCCCGCCCCTCGTCATCGACTGGCGCGCCCCCGTCTCACGCGCCTTCTACCAGGCGACCGCCCACGACCCGCAAGGCGTCCGCGTGCGTCGGCGGTTCGGCTGGGCACCGGGCAGCCGGGGCGAGTCCGCCGACCTCACCGGTCTGGAGGACGAGCACCTCGGGGCGGGCCTCGGTGCGGGGGAGACCCGGCAGCAGAGCCTTACCCAGAGCCGTATCCTCGCGGGCGAGATCGAGCGCCCCCGCGTCGGCCCCATGCGCGACATCGCCGCGACCATCCAGCCCGAACAGGACGATCTCGTACGCGGCGACCTGGCGACCTCCGTCTGCGTGCAGGGCGCCCCGGGCACCGGCAAGACCGCGGTCGGGCTGCACCGCGCCGCGTACCTCCTCTATACGTACCCGCAGCGCATCCAGCGCTCCGGCCTGCTGATCCTCGGTCCGAACCGCACCTTTCTCTCGTACATCTCGGCGGTGCTGCCCGCGCTCGGCGAGACGGGCGTGCGGCAGTCGACCCTCGCGGACGAGATCGCCCGTCACCCCGTGACCGCCACGGACGCGGAAGCGGCGGCCGTCGTGAAGCACGACGCGCGGATGGCTCAGGTGCTGCGCCGGGCGCTGTACGCCCGCGTGGGGACGGACAGGCCGGGCGACCTTGCGGTGCCGGACGGTTCGTACCGCTGGCGGGTGTCCGGTGAGGAATTGGCGCGGATCGTGGCGGGCGTACGGGACGAGGAGCCGCCGTACGCCGTCGGGCGTGAGCGCGTACGGACGCGGGTCGTGCGGCACATTCAGCGGCAGGCCGAGCGGCGGGCGGGGGCGGTGCCGAACGCATGGGTACGGAAGATCGAGCGGGCGCGGGCGGTCAGCGCGTACGTCGACGCTGTCTGGCCCGCGGTGCGGCCCGAGGAGGTTCTCGCGGAGCTGCTCGCCGATCCGGACGCGCTGGCCGTGGCGGCGGACGGGGTGCTGGACGCGGACGAGCAGAAGGCGGTTCTGTGGGCCCGGCCGCCTCGCTCGTACAAGTCGGCGCGGTGGTCGGCGGCCGATCTCGTGCTGCTCGACGAGGTGGCGGGACTGGTCGAACACCCGGAGGGGTACGGGCACTTGGTGATCGACGAGGCGCAGGATCTGTCGCCGATGGAGTGCCGGGCGATCGGGCGGCGGGCGGCCTTCGGCTCGCTGACGGTGCTCGGTGATCTCGCGCAGGGGACCACGCCGTGGGCCGCGCGCGACTGGGCCGAACTGCTCGGGCATCTCGGGAAACCGGAGGCCGCGTTGGTGCCGTTGACGACCGGGTTCCGGGTGCCGGGGGCGGTGGTCGAGCTGACGAACCGGCTGCTGGCGCGGCTGGATGTGCGGGTGCCTGCGGCTCGGTCACTGAGGAGGGACGGTGAGTTGAGGATTCGGCAGGCCGCGGACGTCGTCGGAGAGACTGTCGCGGCCGTGCGGGACGCGCTCGCCTGCGAAGGGTCCATCGGGGTCATCACGGCCGACTGCGATGTCGTACGGGTGCGGGAGGCGCTCGGGGCAGCGGGGATCGAGTCGGCGGGGCCCGACGAACTGGGCGCACGGGTCGCGGTGTTGGGGGCCGGGGTCGCCAAGGGGCTCGAGTACGACCATGTCGTCGCCGTGGAGCCGGCGGCGATCGCGGAGGCGGAGACGGAGAACGCGGGGGAGGGCGAGGGAGCGGCGGGGGCGAGTGCGCGAGGGCTGCGCCGGCTGTATGTCGTGCTGACCCGGGCCGTGTCCCGGCTCGATGTGGTGCACGGTCGGGCACTGCCGTTCGACTGAGGCCGCTCGGAGCCCCGCGACCGGGCTTTGCGACCGAGCCCTGCGGCCCGGCCCCGCGACCCCCGTCGGCGGTCCTGAGTTGCCGGTCCCCGTGCCCGGTGCCACCGTGAACGAGGGGCAATGCCGACGGCCTGGCAATGGGCAACCTTGCAGGTCACGACAGTACGCGTTGATACACGGCTGAACCGCGCCCCACGATCCGTGGTGCCTGACAGTCCGTGCGTCGGCGCGCGTCCACGCAACAGGGGGAGCGCACAGAAAGCGGGAGAACCACATGGCGAACGGACCCATGGACCGACGCGCCTTCGGCGAGCAGCCGGGCCGACCAGGCTGGCCCAACAGCCCCGGAATGGGCCAGGGCACGGAGTACACCGGCCGGTACGTGATCCTGCTCGACCAGAGCAACCAGGAGAGCGGACTGAACGCACTGCGTTCCTCCGCCGACATCGCGTCCGTCGAACGTGTCCGAGGAACCGAGGCCGGCAATATCGCCGAACTCCTGGAGCGCCCCGACGTCTCGGTGCACTTCGAGGAACTCGGCGTCGCCGTCGTCGAGGTGCGGCCGGAGCAGCGCCACGCGCTGGTGACCACGGCCGAGGCGGAGCCCTCGATCATCGCGGCGGAGCCGGAGCGCCTGGTCTACGCCTCGCCGGTCATCACTCCGCAGCAGGCGCCGACCGAGTTCTACCCGGCCTACCGCAGCGACGAGGACGTGGTCGCGCGCCACACCCGGGCCGAGATGGCCGCCGCCCAGGGCCCGGCGTGGGACGAGCAGAGGTGGACCTGGGGCCTGCAGGCGATCCACGCACACCTGTCCAGCCTGACCGGACGCGATGTGAAGATCGCCGTCCTCGACACCGGCGTGGACACCGACCACCCGGACTTCGCCGGCCGCATCGAGGCGACGGCCTCCTTCGTGCCCAACGAGAGCGTCGTGGACGGCAACGGTCACGGCACGCACTGCATCGGCACCGCGGCCGGCCCGGCCAAGCCGCAGCAGGGGCCCCGTTACGGCGTGGCCTGCGAGTCCCGGATCCTCGCGGCGAAGGTGCTCAACAACGCGGGCACGGGCACCGACGGCCAGATCCTGGCGGGCATGGCCTGGGCCGTCGCCCACGGCGCGCGGGTGATCTCCCTGTCCCTCGGCGCGCGCGTCCAGCCGGGTGAGCTGTTCCCGCAGACGTACGAGAAGCTGGCCCAGCGCGCGCTCGAGCGGGGCACGGTGATCGTCGCCGCCGCGGGCAACGAGAGCAACCGTCCCCCGGACATCAAGCCCGTCGGCCGGCCCGCCAACTGCCCCTCCATCCTCGCGGTGGCCGCGCTGACCAAGGCGATCACGTCGGCCTTCTTCTCCAACGGCGGCGTCAACGGCCAGGGCGGCGAGGTCAACATCGCCGCCCCCGGCTGGCAGGTGCACTCGGCTGCCCCCGGCGGCGGGTACCAGCCAATGAGCGGCACCAGCATGGCCACGCCGCACGTCGCGGGCGTCATCGCCCTGCTCTCCCAGGCGAACCCCAACGCCTCCGCGGCCGACCTCCTGGCGGCCCTGAAGTCCGGTGCGTTCCCGCTGATGCTGCCCGCCCGGGACGTCGGCGCCGGTCTGCTCCAGGCGCCATGAGCGAATCGAACCGGTCCGCTCCGGTCGGGGTCGTCCTCGCGGTCGACCCCGGCCGGTTCGCGGAGGTGGTCGAGGCCCTGCGGCAGGCCGGGCTGACGGTCACCGGAGAGCAGCCGATCCTCGGCACGCTCTCCGGCACCGTCGCGGAGGACCGTATCCCGGCCCTGGAGGCGGTCGACGGCGTCGAATCCGTGGACCGGGACATCACCATCCAACTGCCCCCGCCCGACTCCTCGATCCAGTGAGGTCACATCCCGGTGAGTTCACATCCGGTGATCAGGCCGGCGCGTCGAGTATGGGGATCAACTGCTCCTCCTCGTACGTCAGATGGGCTTCGAGCGCGTCCGTGAGGCGTTCGACTTCCTTGTGTACGAGGGTGATGCCGCCCTCGCTCTCCGGATCCGCGGTGTCGATGACCGTCTTCAACTCCTCTGTGAGCGCGGCGATCTGCTCGTGCTCCCGGCTCAGGCGGTCGATGACCGGGGCGAGTTCGGGATGGCGGCCGGCGAGAGCCGGGAACATGGCGACATCCTCGCCGGTGTGGTGGTTGTGCAGGCCCTGGCAGAAGGTCAGGCAGTTGACGCGGAGCTGGGCGCCGAGGGCGGTGGTGCCCGGCCCCGCGTCGGCGAATTCCTTGCGGATCAGGGCGAGTTCGCGTCGGAACGCGTCGTGGACGACCTTGAGGTACTCACCCATCGAGGAGGCGGCCACGTTCGGCGGGCCGTCGCTCGGGATCTCGTGCAGGGCGACCACGGGGATCACCCGGTCCGTCTTCGCCTGGTACTCCGCCCAGCCCGGTTCGGCCTCGACCGCGCGGGCGAAGACCCGGTCGCGCTCTTCGCCCGCCAGGACGACGGCCCGTGCCTCGTACGTGAACACCCCTGTTTCCACGGTGACTTGAGGGTGGACGAGGAGGTTGCGGAACCAGTCCGGATGCTTCGGCGCACCGCCCGCCGAGCCGATGACCAGGACCCTGCCGCCGCCGTCGGGGAGATAGCCGACGGGAGTGGTGTGCCGGGTGCCGGTACGGGCTCCCGTGGTGGTCAGCAGGAGCAGCCGGGCTCCTTCGAAATAGCCGCCCACCTGGCCGACGTTGCTGCGGAACTCTTCGATGACCTGTCGGTTGAATTCGTTGGGCATTCTCTTCTTTCTTCTCGAGATTCTTCTTGGGGCTCTGCGAATTTCTGCATGAGGGCAGGGCGAATTGCCACGGGGCGGCAAATGGGGCGCGACCGTGGTGAAGGAATGGCGGAAGGGTGCGCGGATTTCGACGGAGGGATCCGGAGCGCATCCGGCACCAGGTGAGAACACATCCGGCACCGGGCGAAAGGCATCCGGTACCAGGTGAAGACGTCGCGTGAGCATCGGCAAGAGGCATACGGGCACGCGGATCACGGAAGAAAACACGCGTGGCGACGCAGCCGCCGTACTCGATACGCGTACTCAGAAAATGGCGGGCCCCTGGCCCACCCCGGCCTCACGCAGAGGCCGGGAACCCAACTCGCTCTTGGCCCATGGCCGACCCGGCAGTCACGGAGAAGACGTTAATGGAATACGGGCGGTTGAGCAATGCCGTATTTCTCGCCATGACTGTGCGGCACGCGGAAGGCGCGGCGATAAGCGGCCGGGGTGGTGCCGAGCGCGCGGTGGAAGTGCTGGCGGAGGCCGTCGCCGCTGCCCAGTCCGCTGCGTTGGGCGACGGTGTCCACCGGAAGGTCGGTGGTCTCCAGCAGCTCCCGAGCGCGCGCCAGCCGCTGCTGGTTGAGCCAGCGCAGCGGAGTGGTGCCGACCTCGCGCGCGAAGTACCGCTCGAAGGTACGAGTGCTCATTCCGGCACGTGCCGCCAACTCCCCTACAGTCAGCGGCTGTTGGAGTCGGTCCAGGGCCCAGTCCAGGACCGGGGCGAGTCCCTGCCCCGACGTCTGTACGCGGGGCGTGCGGGCCGGTGCGTACTGCGACTGGTCGCCCTCCCGGTGCGGGGCGACGACCATGCGGCGGCCGACCTCGGCTGCCGCCGCCGAGCCGTAGTCGTGGCGCACGATATGCAGGCAGAGATCGATGGCGGCCGCGGTACCCGCACTGGTGAGGATGGAGCCGTCGTCGATGTACAGGGCCCGCTCGTTGACGCGTACGCGGGGATGGCGGCGGCGCAGTTCGTCCGCGTACATCCAGTGCGTGGCGGCCTCGCGCCCGTCCAGCAGTCCGGCCGCGGCCAGCACGAACGCCCCGGAACACAGCGATGCCACCCGTGCCCCTCGGGCGTGCGCGGCACGCAGCTCGTCGAGCAGCGCCTCGGGCGGCTCGTACGCGTCGCCCATCACACACGCCGGTACGACGACGAGGTCGGCCTCCCGCAACGCGTCCACGCCTCGTTCGGCGGTCAGGCTCAGCCCGCCGGGCGCCCGCTGGATGCCACCAGGTGTGGTGCTGCACAGCGTCAGCTCGTAACCCTCGCCGAACACGGCGCAGGGCACCGAGAGTTCGAACAGAGAGGCCTTCTCCAGGAGTGCGACCACAACGCGTATCGGTCCTGCCTGCTTGTCGTCGGCGTACTTGTCCTTGGCCATGACGTAAATCTAGTGCTTCCTGACGTTTCCGCCACTGGTTTGCTGTCTCTCCAGGTCACAGGCTTGAGGTATGGCTATGACACGCATCATCGGTCGTCCCCAGTGGCACGTCGGTCTCGCCGGACTCAGTGCCGTCGGCGTGACCTTCGGCTTCGCCCGCTACGGCTACGGCCTCTATCTCCCCGAGTTCCGCCGGGAGTTCGGCTTGTCCGTCGCGACGGTCGGTCTGATCGGCAGTGCGAGCTACATCGGCTTCGTGGTGGCCCTGCTTCTGGTCGGCACGCTGGTCGCCCGTTTCGGCCCGCGCGCCATGGTGATCATGGGCGGAGGGTGCGCGACCGCCGGCATGGGCCTGGTCACCGTCGCCCGCGATCCGGCCGCCCTCACCACGGGTCTGGTGCTGGCGGGCATGAGTTCCGGCTGGGTCTGGGCTCCGTACTCCGACGTGGT
Source organism: Streptomyces yerevanensis (assembly GCF_000716805.1). Taxonomy (NCBI): domain Bacteria; kingdom Bacillati; phylum Actinomycetota; class Actinomycetes; order Kitasatosporales; family Streptomycetaceae; genus Streptomyces; species Streptomyces yerevanensis. Next base: position 144,993 of record NZ_JNWJ01000021.1, read on the forward strand.
GGACCGTGTGATCCCGCGGAACCGTCGCGAGCGCGTCATGGCGGTCATCGCCACCGGCACCGCCTTCGGCGTCGTCGTCGCGGGACCGCTCGCCCTGTTCCTCCGTAACTCCCACTGGCGGCACGCCTGGTCGGTCTTCGCCGTGGCCGCGCTGGCCGCCACGGTCTACAACGCGCTGGTGCTGCCCGGCGGTTCGCACCACGCAGCGCCGCACGGCGCACGCGGGCGGAGCGAGGCCGGCCGAGCCGGATCAGGGGCAGGCCGGGGCTGGTTCCTGCGCCGCCGCGCCGTCCCGCTCTATCTCACGGCGGTCTCGTACGGGCTGGTGGGCGCCGTCTACTGGGCGTACGCGATCGAGGCGATCACCGACGAGACCGGCTCCGGCTCGGCCACCGCGCCGCTGTTCTGGACCCTGATGGGGCTGGCCGGTACGGCGGGCGCGCTGACCGGCCATGCCATCACCCGCCACGGTCTGCGCCGCACGCACATCGGGCTGTTCACCGGCCTCGCCGTCGCCGTCGCCCTGCTCGGCACAGCCCCGGGCTCGCTGCCCGCCGTGGCCGCCTCCGCGGTGCTGTACGGGCCGTGCTTCATGGCCGGTTCGGCGCTGCTCGCGGTCTGGAGTTACTACACCTTCCCGGAGAAGCCCTCCACCGGCTTCACCGCGACCATCCTCTTCGTAGGCCTGGGCACCATCACCGGCCCCGCCACACTCGGCGCCCTCGCGGACAGCCACGGACTGCGCGCCGCATTCCTGGTCACGGCCCTGGTGGCAGCCACCACACTCCTTGTACGCCCCGGCTCATGGCTCGGCCCGCGTTCCGGTACGGGGCAAGGCCCGGAACGAGTACGGCCACGAATACGGCCGCCACGGGCAGGTTCATCAGAGCCGGCGAGGCGCGGGTCCCGCCCGTCATCCCCACGGAAACTGACGCGCCCGGACGCGCCTGGGTGAACCGGCCGAACTCGTACCGGTGCCGCCGACGAGCAGGAAGACTGACCCCATGGAACTCGTCTTCACCAGCCAGGTGATCGAATGGCGCGGACCGTCGCCGTACTACTTCGTCCGCGTGCCGGGCGAGGAGTGCGACGACATACGCGAGGTGGCCGCGATGGCCACGTACGGCTGGGGCGTGATCCCGGTCGAGGCCCGGATCGGCGAGATTGCCTTCGGGACGTCGCTCTTCCCCAAGGACGGCGGATACCTGCTGCCTCTCAAGGACGCTGTGCGCAAGCCGCAGGGTCTCACGGCAGGTGACGACGTGACCGTGAAGCTGACGGTCCGAATCTGAGCAGCGAGCTCCCTGCGGGTTAGCAGGCACAGGTTGGCAACGAAGAACGACCTGCCGGTGCCAAGTGGCGCACAGTGGCGTAGCGCACTATTGCAAGCAGGCGCTTGCAATAGTTAGCGCGGCTGGGGCAGAGTGGAGGCATGGCAACGCTCAACGTCGGCAATCTTGGTGAGTATCTGCGGGAGCAGCGGCGCAATGCGCAGCTGAGCCTGCGGCAGCTCGCCGAGGCCGCCGGGGTGTCCAATCCGTATCTGAGCCAGATCGAGCGCGGGCTGCGCAAGCCGAGCGCGGAGGTGTTGCAGCAGGTCGCCAAGGCCCTGCGGATCTCCGCCGAGACGCTGTATGTGCGGGCCGGGATCCTCGACGCCGAGCGGGACCGGGACGAGGTGGAGACGCGAGCCGTCATCATCGCCGACCCGACGCTCAGTGAGCGGCAGAAGCAGGTGCTGCTCCAGATCTACGAGTCCTTCCGCAAGGAGAACGGCTTCGAGATCAAGGATGTCGAGGATTTCCAGGACGTTCAGGATGATCTGGATGCTCAGGGCGTAACGGAAGGTCGGGTCACCGCCGTTGACAGGGCCCGCGCGGCCGACGGCAGCGAGGCCGGGCAGCGCGACCCGTACGACGAGGACAGCCGGCACGAGAACACGAAGAACGGCCGCAAGGCCGACAAGACCGACAAGAGTGACGAGAACGATCGCGGTGAACCGCACGGTCGGCAGTCCGCGAGCTGACCCGGGGCGACGGAGCCCCACCGCGGAGCAGCGGTCGTACGCCGTAGCACAAACCCTCACATAAAACCCTCACTTAGCGATTCCGGAAGGATCATCGCCATGGCGATCACCGAAGACCTGCGCAAGACCTTCAGCAACCCGACCCCGCTCTACTTCGCCGCCGGCACCGCCGACCTTGCCATCCAGCAGGCCAAGAAGGTGCCCACGATCGTGGAGCAGATCCGTACCGAGGCCCCGTCCCGTATCGAGGCCGTCAAGCAGATCGACCCGAACGCCGTCCAGGAGAAGGCCACCACCCGCGCCAAGGAGGCGCAGGAGACCCTTCAGAGCAAGGTCACGGAGTTCATCAGCACGCTCGACACCGACCTGAAGAAGATCGGTGAGACCGCTCAGGACTTCGCCCTGCGTGGTGTCGGCGTGGCCGCCGAGTACGCCGTGAAGGCGCGTGAGACCTACGAGAAGGTCGCCGAGCACGGTGAGCAGACCGTGAAGACCTGGCGCGGCGAGGCTGCCGAGGAGATCGAGGAGCTGGCGGTCGCCGTCGAGCCGAACCCGGAGCCGGCCGAGGTCAAGGACGAGAAGCCTGCCGAGGCCAAGTCCGAGCCCGCCGCGGCGAAGAAGCCGGCCCCGGCCAAGAAGGCCCCGGCCGCTCGCAAGACCACGGCCAAGAAGACGACGCCGCCCAGCAAGTAAGCGGCGTACAGGGCGTTGACAGAGATTCACCCATGCAAGAACCGTCGGGGACTCCGGGCACTATCGGAGTCCCCGACCCGTTCTCCGGGTACGGTGACGGCGTAGAGACGACTCGACTCGGGTGGTGGGCACAGTGTTGATGACGGCATTCGGCGGCTTCATGTCGCTGCTCTTCCTCGGCATGCTGGTGCTCGCCGTGGTGGCGCTGGTGATGGCGGCGATGGCCCGCGATGACGCGTACCGCGCCGCGGACAAGCAGAACAAGATGTTCTGGATGATCATGCTCGGTGTCACGGTCGCCGTGAACCTGCTGGTGCCGATCCTGTTCCTGCAGATCGCCGGGCTCATCGCCACGATCGTCTTCTTCGTGGACGTACGGCCCGCGATCAAGCAGGTCTCGGGCGGCGGCGGCCGTCGCGGGGGCAGCAGTAGCGACGGTCCGTACGGGCCTTATAACGGCGGACGCTGACAGCCGCGAGGCCGCGTAAGCCCGTAGCAAGAGGTCGTACGTTCGCAGAGTACGGAGGCCGGAGGCGTACACCCTTGTGGTGTGCGGCCCGGCACGGTCCTTACGGTCCCCGGTCGAGCAGCAGTACCGCCACGTCGTCCGTCAGCTCCCCGCCGTTGAGGTCCCGGACCTCGTTCACGGCCGCCCTCAGGAGCTCCTCGCCTCTCAGGCCCTGGGCCAGCTGGCGGCGGACCATGTCGACCATCCGCTCTTGGCCCAGCCGCTCCTTGCCCGCGCCGATCCGGCCTTCTATCAGGCCGTCCGTGTAGAGCATCAGGCTCCACGCGCCGCCCAGCTCCACCTGCCGGCGCGGCCAGCGGGCGTTCGGCAGCAGGCCGAGGGCCGGGCCGCCGCTCTCGTACGGGAGCAGTTCGGCGACGTGGCCGGAGCGGGCGATCAGCGGGGTGGGGTGTCCGGCCAGGCACAGGCCGGCGCGGCGGCCGTCCGGTGCGATGTCCACCGTGCAGAGCGTCGCGAAGATCTCGTCGCTGTCCCGCTCGTGCTCCAGGACCTGCTGGAGCGTGCCGAGCAGTTCGTCGCCGCACAGGCCGGCCAGCGTGAGCGCGCGCCAGGCGATGCGCAGTTCCACGCCGAGCGCCGCCTCGTCGGGGCCGTGCCCGCAGACGTCGCCGATCATGGCGTGCACGGTGCCGTCCGGGGTGCGCACGGTGTCGTAGAAGTCGCCGCCGAGCAGTGCGCGTGAGCGGCCGGGCCGGTAGCGCGCGGCGAACCGCAGCGAGGAGCCCTCCAGGAGGGGCGTGGGCAGCAGGCCGCGCTCCAGGCGGCGGTTCTCCTGGGCGCGTACCCGGCCCTCGGCGAGCTGCCGCTCGGTGGTGTCCGACCGTTTTCGCTCCACCGCGTACCGGATCGCGCGGCTGAGCAGCCGGCCGTCCAGCTCGTCGCGGAAGAGGTAGTCCTGGGCGCCGACGCGCACCGCCTCCGCGCCGCGCTCGGCGTCCCCGGACGCGGTGAGCGCGAGGACGGCGTGCCGGGGCGCGAGCCGCAGTACGCGCTTGAGCGTGGCCAGCTCGTCGTCGCCCTCGACGGCCCGGCCGGGCGCCGGCAGCGCGAGGTCGAGCAGGATGCACTGGACGTCGTCGGTGAGCAGCCGTCCGGCCTCGGTGAGGTTGCGGGCGGTACGGACCCGGATCGGCTTGCCGGCCGAGTCGAGCAGTTCGGGCACGCTCAGCGAACCGGCCGGGTCGTCCTCGATGACGAGCAGCGTCAACGGGGCGCTGCCGGCCAAGGCGCCGGTGTCACGCGTGGCCGAGGGCGGTGTCTGGGCGGCCGGGGCGCCCGGTGCGGACGCGGTGTCGGCCATGGCGCCGACTTTGGAGGCGGCGCGAGCCTGACCACCTTCCACGGCCGGGATCGCTCTCTGCCGCGGTACGGGTACGGGCATCGTCTTGGTTCCTTCCCTCCCCCCGAGGGCACGGTGGGACAAGGTCTAGCCCACCGACGGGGACCATAGCGTCAGCTGCCGCCACATAGGAATGGCGTAAAGCGATCGGTACGCAAAACAGCCCCTGTCATATGCCGCATCCTGTAACGGATTTGGACATCGGTTGGCTCTCCAGGTAATGACGAACGTCACGTTGCCGGGGTTGATGGGGGCCTCGGAACGTGTTGCACGTCACGCGGAGTGCGTCACGTGTCAGGGGTTACGGGAGAGGGTGCGGCAGGGGTCGCCGTCCGCACCCTCACGTCCCTCATGTCCACGCCCCTTACGCAGCCGGACGCACGACCCCCAGGATCGGCATGGACCCCGCCCCCGCCATCGTCACGGTCCGCCCAGGCCGAGGGGCGTGGATGATCGCGCCGTCGCCTATGTACATCGCCACATGGCTGGCATCGGGGTTGTAGATGATGAGGTCGCCCGGGCGCATGTCCTTGATGTCGACGCGGTCGAGCTGCTTCCACTGCTCCTGCGAGGTCCGCGGGATGGCCTGGCCTGCCGACGCCCACGCCTGCGAGGTCAGTCCGGAGCAGTCGTACGTCTTCGGGCCCTCGGCGCCCCATTCGTACGGTTTGCCCATCTGCTCCGTCGCGTACTGGACGGCCTTCTTGCCCGCCGCCGTCGCCTGGCCCTTGGCCTTCTCGATCACACCGGTGTCCAGCCAGGCCGTCTGCGCCTTGGCCGCGGCCTCCCGCTCCAGCTCGGCCAGCCGCTCCTTCTCGTCCTCCTCCAGCTCCGACTCGAGCTTCTCGGCGGCGGCGATCTGCTTCGTGACCTTCTTCTTGGCCTCGGCCTTGGCCTTGCGGTTGCCCTCCAGCTTCTGCCACTGGGCCGAGGCGTCCTTCGTGTACTGCTTCAAGTCCCGCTGCGTACGCGCCATTTCGGCGAGCATGCCCTTGGTCGCCTGCTCGCCCTGGCGCATCCGGCCCGCTCCGTCCAGGTACTCCTGCGGGTTGCCGCTGAGCATCAGCTGCGCCTCGGGTGGCAGCCCGCCGCTGCGGTACTGGGCGCGGGCCGCGGCGCCCGCCCGGTCCTTCAGCCTGTCCAGCTTCTCCTGGCCCTCGACGACCGCGCGGGCCAGCTCGACGAGCTGGGCGGACTGCTTCTCGGTCTTCTCCTCCGCCGCGTTGTACGCGTCCGTGGCGACCGCCGCGTCGTGGTAGAGCTTGTCCAGCTTCTTGCGGATCGCCTCAAGGTCCTTGGTACTCGCGGGATTTGAAGACGGCGTCGGTGTTGGTGTCGGGCTCGGTGCCGGATTCGCGTACGCCACCCCGGGCGCGGCCATGATGGCCGCCGCGCAGGCCAGGGCCATGGTCACCGTGGTCAGGCTCCGCTTGCCCGTTCCCATACTCCGCTCCCCAAGCTGATTTACCGTCAGTAACTTACGGATGCCTCGGGGATGGTGCCATGGCGTCCCGCAATCCGACAGAGGCACGCGAGAACTCCCCCGACTCCCCTCGGGTCACCGCCCACTCGGCAACTCCCCTCGGGTCCCTGCCCACTCGACGATGATCTCCCCGCCCATGTGACGAACGACTCGCGGAGATCGTTCCCGCCGTATCAGCGCACGCCGATCACGGGTGCGGGGTCACCGGTGCGGGGTCACTGGTACGGGATCGCGGGGATTGCGCGGGATGACAGCTGGGACCACCGGACTGCCGGACTACCCGCGAGGCGCCAACGCCCCCCACCGCACGGTCACTTCGCCCTGCCGCCAGCGCGTCACGCCGTCCGTCACCGGCCAGTCGGCCGTCAGATCGCGTACGGCCCGTATCCAGCGCTGCCGGACGCCGTACGAGGCGTAGGGCGCCGCTGCCGCCCAGGCGCGGTCGAAGTCGCGCAGGAAGGCGTGCACCGGTTCACCCGGGACGTTGCGGTGGATGAGCGCCTTGGGGAGGCGCTCGGCGAGGTCGGAGGGGCGGTCCAGGGAGCCGAGGCGGGTGGCGAAGGTGACGGTGCGCGGGCCCTCGGGGTCGAGGGCGACCCAGACGTGCCGTCGGCCGATCTCGTCGCAGGTGCCCTCGACGAGGAGCCCACCGCGCGAGTTGGCGCACGCCGGCGCGAGACGGGCGCACAGCCGCGCCCAGACCTCGGCCACCTTCGCCTCCTCGTACTGACGCAGCACGTTCGCCGCGCGGATCAGCAAGGGCCGCTCCGGGAGCGGGATCTCGAAGCCGCCGTGCCGGAAGGCGAGCCCCTCGCGCTCGTACGGCCGCGCCGCCGCGACCCGGGCCGGATCGATCTCGACGCCGACCACGCGCGCGCGTGGCGCGACGGTGCGAAGCCGCTGGAGGAGCTCCACCGCGGTCCACGGTGCGGCTCCGTAACCGAGATCGACCGCCACCGCGTCGCCGGCCCGGCGCAGTTCGGCGCCGTGCACCGCGGCGATCCAGCGGTCCATGCGCCGCAGCCGGTTGGGGTTGGTGGTCCCGCGCGTCACCGTTCCCACAGGGCGGCTGGCTGCGCGGGATGTCATGCGTACGAGGGTAGGGGGCGGCTCTGACAGCAAGCCCTGGGTGTGTCCGCCACCACGTCTACGCACGGCAGCCTCGAACGGTTGAGCGAGATTCGGCAATGATTCGGTAAAGAGGAAATGGAGCAGGGCGCTCCGGCGTTCCTGCTTTGGAGGGCACTCCAAGCCCTCCGGTCCGGCATGCCCGCAGCAAGGAGGAACGCCACGTGAGCCAGTACGTGAGCAGGCTCGGGCGTCGCTCACCGGCGGCACCCTCAAGGCTCAGGCTGCACCGCAGGCCACGCCGCGTCGCGATGCTCTCCGTGCACACCTCGCCACTGCACCAGCCCGGCATGGGCGACGCCGGCGGCATGAACGTCTACATCGTGGAGCTGGCCCAGCGACTCGCCGCGATCAACATCGAGGTCGAGATCTTCACGCGCGCGACAACCGGGGGCCTGCCGCCCAAGGTGGAACTCGCGCCCGGCGTCCTCGTACGCCACATCGACGCGGGCCCCTACGAAGGCCTCGCCAAGGAGGACCTGCCCGCCCAGCTGTGCGCCTTCACGCACGGCGTGATGCAGGCCTGGGCCGGCCACCGACCCGGCTACTACGACCTGGTGCACTCGCACTACTGGCTCTCTGGCCACGTCGGCTGGCTGGCCGCCGAACGCTGGGGCGCCCCCCTGGTGCACGCGATGCACACCATGGCGAAGGTCAAGAACGCCGCCCTGGCCGAGGGCGACGCCCCCGAGCCCGCAGCCCGCGTCATCGGCGAGACCCAGATCGTCCGCGCCGCCGACCGCCTCATCGCCAACACCTCCGAAGAGGCCGACGAACTCGTACGCCACTACGACGCCGACCCCGGCAAGGTCGCGGTCGTCCACCCCGGTGTGAACCTCGACCGCTTCCGCCCCGCCGACGGCCGCGCCGCCGCCCGCGCCCGCCTCGGCCTCCCGCAGGACGCCCTGATCCCCCTCTTCGCGGGCCGCATCCAGCCCTTGAAGGCCCCCGACGTACTGCTGCGCGCGGTAGCCGTCCTCCTTCAGGAGCGCCCCGAGCTCCGCTCGAAAATCCTTGTCCCTGTAGTGGGCGGTCCGAGCGGCAGCGGCCTCGCCAAGCCCGAGGGCCTGCAGAAACTCGCCGCCCGCCTGGGCATCGCCGACGTCGTCTGTTTCCGCCCACCCGTCGACCAGGACCAGCTCGCGGACTGGTTCCGGGCCGCCTCCGTCCTCGTGATGCCCTCCTACAGTGAGTCGTTCGGGCTCGTCGCCATAGAGGCGCAGGCGAGTGGCACTCCGGTGCTCGCGGCGGCGGTGGGCGGACTCCCTGTCGCCGTACGCGACAAGGAGACCGGCATTTTGGTCCCCGGCCACGATCCCGTCGACTACGCGCGCGTGCTGCGCGATTTCGCCGACAACCCCGCGCTCCCGGAGCGGATGGGCGAGGCCGCCGCCTGGCACGCCAAGTCCTTCGGCTGGAACACCGCGGCCTCGGCCACCGCGGACGTCTACACGGCGGCGGTCCACGACCACCGCCGTCGCGTACGCTCCCACCATGGCTGACGTACGGCAGGCCACTCAGGCCGCACAGGTCGTCGAGGGCTTCCTCAAGGACGCCGAACTCGAGTGGGAGAGCCCCGAACCCGGCACCTACGTAGTGAAGCTCCCCGGCACCCGCAAGCTCTCCACGACCGTCTCACTGATCGTCGGCAGACACTCCCTCTCCCTCAACGCCTTCGTGATCCGGCACCCCGACGAGAACGAGACCGGCGTCCACCGCTGGCTCCTGGAGCGCAACCTCAAGCTCTACGGCGTCAGTTACGCCGTCGACCCGCTCGGCGACGTCTACGTCACCGGCAAACTCCCCCTGTCCGCCGTCACACCCGACGAGATCGACCGGCTGCTCGGCTCGGTCCTGGAGGCCGCCGACGGCGGTTTCAACACCCTCCTGGAGCTCGGTTTCGCGTCCGCGATCCGCAAGGAGTACGCATGGCGGGTGTCGCGCGGCGAATCGACGCGCAACCTGGACGCGTTCGCGCATCTCACGAAGCCGCGCGGCGACTGACGCCCGGTTCACTGGTCCACATCAGGCGGTACGGGCGTACCGGCCCGGAGTCACACCCACCAACCGCTTGAAGTGACGCGTCAGATGGGACTGGTCGTAGAAGCCGGTCGCCGTGGCCACCTCACTCGGTGCGTGACCGTCGAGAAGCAGGCGACGGGCACGGTCGACCCGGCGGGAGTTCACGTACTGGTGCGGGGGGATACCGAAGGCCGCGCTGAACGCCCGTACCAGATGGGCCGGATGGGCATGCACCAACCGCGCGGCCTCGTCCAGCGCGATGCCCGGGACGAGGCGGGCGTCGAGAAGTTCGCGCAAGGTGTGCGCGACGCCGTGGTCCGGCGACGGCCGTTCCCCGGTCGGACCGGTCAGCCGGGGTCGCAGATGCCCGCGCAGCCGCTCGCCGATGAGCGCGAGCCGGCTCGCGGCTTCCAACTCGTCACCGGGGTGCCTCAGGGCCGAGTGGAGTTGTCCGACTCGGGTGCGCAGTACGGGATCCGCCAGGTCCGGGCCGTCCACCGCCGGGCCGATGAAGCTCTCGTCGAGCTGCGTCGCGTCCAGGTAGATGACGCGCTTGCGGAAGCCGTGCGGGGTCGCGGGCGAGCCGTTGTGCGGCACGTGCGGCGGCAGCAGGGTGACCGTGTCGTGTGGGGTGCCGTGCTCGTGCCGGTCGAGGTCGTAGCGTACGGCGCCGTCGTCGACGATCAGGAGGGTCCACGCGTCGTGTACGTGCATGGGGTACGCGTACTCGGTGAAGTGGGCGTGGAAGACCTCCACGACACCCGGGACACGCGGGCGCCACGCGGAGACTGCACGCTGGGCGACCATGCAAAGAACGTACAAGACGGTGGCGTACGGCGGTTGGCAGTCTCAAGGCATGAACGACGGCATGACAGACGAACCCATTCGCTTCGACACCAAGATCGCCGTACTCCTGAGGGACGACCTGGAGTCCTGGCAGCGCCTGAACGTGGCCGCCTTCCTGGTCAGCGGCCTGGGGACAGAGCTGCCCGAGGTGATCGGAGAGCCGTACGAGGACGCCGACGGAACCCCGTATCTTCCGATGATCCGCCAGCCCGTGATGATCTTCGAGGCCTCCAAGGAGACACTGACCGCGGCTCACAGCCGCGCCCTCACCCGTGCCCTGCCCCGCTCGGTCTTCACCTCCGACCTGTTCACCACGGGCAACGACCGGGACAACCGCGCGGCCGTACGGGCCGTCGCCGCGGGGGAGTTGGACCTGGTGGGCCTCGCGGTGTACGGGCCGCGCAATGGGGTGGACAAGGTGGTGAAGGGGGCGCGGATGCATCCCTGAGGTCCTGGATCTGGTCCCCTTTGCCCGCCACCCTCTCGGCGGGAGGGGCGTCGGGCGTCCAGAGCTGCGTCTAGGGCTCGTCAGGGGTCGGGAGTGCGGCCCGATGGTGAGCGAGTTGCCGCCATTCGCGGGGTGTGGCGCCGTACGTCTGGTGGAAGCGGCGCGAGAAATAGGACGGGTTCGTGAAGCCCCAGGAGCGGGCGACGGCGCCGATCGTGCGGTGGGCGTGCTCGGGCGCGGCCAGGTCTCGGCGCGTGCCTTCCAGACGGCGGCGGACGATCCATTTCTCCAGGCTGAGACCGCCGTCCTCGCACAGCCGGTAGAGGGTCCGTACGGAGATGTTGTGGGCCGTGGCGATGCGCTGAGGCGTGAGGCCGGGATCGGCCAGGTGGGCGCGGATGTAGGCGAGGACGCGGGTGAGGAGGGTGTCCTCCGCGACGGAACGGCGGGTGCGTTCGTCGGCGGCCACCGACACGATGGCGGCGCGGGTGAGGTCCAGGGTGGCGGAGGCGAGGGCCTCGGCGCCGGGATCGGCGCTCAGCCGGTCGGCATCGTGGTGCAGGCCGCGGATGTGCTGCAGGAGCAACGGTCCGATCCGGCTGTGGTGCAGGAGGGGGATCGCGGCGCGGACCAGTTGCTCCGGTAGGCCGAGGCGGTCGGCGTCGACCATGAACGCGACGGACAGCCCGCTGCCGGACCACTCGTACTCGTATCCGGCCGTCTTGTGGGCCAGCGCCAGGGCGTCGCGGCCGACGCGCTGCTGGTGGCCGTTCCAGGTGAAGGCACCCGTGCCCTGGCTCTGGGTGATGATCGAGACGGTGTCCAGGGAGTCGAACCGGGCGTGCCGCGGGGTGCGCCAGATACGCATGCCCGAGCCGTGCGTGGCGAACAGGGTCAACGGGCCGAAAGTCCAGACTTCCAGCTTCTTCCAGATGCCGGCCTCGGGATGTTCGTGCTCGACGGAGCAGCTGCCGCTCTCCCCGACGGCGACGGCGTGAAAGGCGTCGATACGGTCGGCGGCCGGTAACTGTGTCGTGTCCAGGACCAGCATGATCCCCCCAGGTCGGCCGCAGCGACATCTGCGCTGCCGGGTCGTATCCTCGAATTCTCCACACTTTCGGCCTAATTGTGGGCGGAACGTGTGGGTCCTCAAATCCGCGGAAGGGCGCCTGGATCACGGTCGCCCGTCCTGGCCGGCTCAGACGGCCCCAATGCGGCGTGGCAGGCAATGTCGCGGCAGGCAGGGAACAGAACGCGGCGTGCACGGTAAACACCCGCTCCCGCGGCGCTGACAGGATCGCCCGAGTCGCAGACCCCCCGAAGTTGGGAGCATTGCCATGGGCTTCATCTCCACAAACGACGGCACGGAGATCTTCTACAAGGACTGGGGCAGCGGGCAGCCGGTCGTGTTCAGCCACGGCTGGCCGCTGAACGCCGACACCTGGGACGACCAGCTGAACCTGGTCGCCTCGCGCGGCTACCGCGCGATCGCCCACGACCGCCGCGGCCATGGCCGGTCGGCGCAGCCGTGGCACGGCAACGACATGGACACGTACGCCGACGATCTCGCCCAGCTGATCGAGACCCTCGACCTGCACGACGTCGTACTCGTCGGACACTCGACCGGCGGCGGCGAGGTGACCCGCTACATCGGCCGGCACGGCACCGCCCGGGTCGCCAAGGCGGTCCTGCTGGGCGCGGTCCCGCCCCTCATGCTCAAGACGGACGACAATCCCCAGGGGCTGCCGATCGAGGTGTTCGACGGCATCCGCGCGGGTGTGGCAGCCGACCGGTCGCAGTTCTACGCCGAACTCAGCCTGCCCTTCTTCGGTTTCAACCGGCCCGGGGCGGTGGTCTCGCAGGGCCTGCGCGACTCGTTCTGGATGTGGAGCATGCAGGTCGGACTCAAGGGCGCCCTGGACTGCATCCGCGCGTTCTCCGAGACCGACTTCACCGAGGACCTCAAGCGTTTCGACGTACCCACGCTGATCGCGCACGGCGACGACGACCAGATCGTCCCCATCGCGGCTAGCGCCCTGGAAACGGTCAAGCTCGTCAAGGACGCGAGGCTGAAGGTCTATCCGGGCGCTCCGCACGGACTGGTGGGCGCGTACAAGGACGAGTTCAACGCCGACCTGCTCACGTTCCTGTCCTCCTGAACCTCCGTCCTTGTCCTCCTGAACCCCCCGTCACCTCGTAGGCGGCTCACCCGTGCCGTCATGACCACGCACGACGGCACCACGACGGCACAGAGAGCACAGATCGGCACATCACGGCACCCGCGGACAGCTCAGCGCACTCCAACCCTCCTTTCCGAAAGGGTTCTTCATGCGTGTTCCTGCACTGCGCCGACTGATGACGGCACTGGCCGCCGTCGTTCTCATCGTGGCCGGGGCGGTCTCCGCACAGGCGACGTCCCAGAGACCCACGCAGGCCGAGCAGGCCGGGGCGAAGGGACCGAAGCCGACCGTCGTGCTCGTACACGGCGCGTTCGCCGACGCCTCCGGCTTCGACGACACCATCGCACTGCTGCAGAAGTCCGGCTTTCCGGTTCTCGCCCCGGCCAACCCCCTGCGTGACACCGCGGGCGACGCCGCCTACATCTCCAGGTTCCTCGACACCATTCCCGGCCCGGTGATCCTGGCCGCCCACTCCTACGGCGGCGTCGTCATCACCAATGCCGCGCGCGGCCACGCCAACGTCAAGGCCCTGGTGTATCTGGGGGCGTTCGCGCCCGACGAGGGCGAGAGCGCGCTGCAGCTGGCACAGCAGTTCCCCGGAAGTGAGCTGGGCGCCGCTCTCGTCCCACGCCCCTACCCGCTGCCCGGCGGCGAGGGCACCGACGGCTACATCGCACCCGAGAAGTTCCGCGCGGTGTTCGCCGCCGATCTGCCCGCTTCCAGGACCCGTCTGATGGCGGCCACCCAGCGTCCCGGCTCCGTCGAGGGCCTCAGCGGCGGAAGCGGCATCCCGGCCTGGAAGTCCATCCCGTCCTGGTACCTGATCCCGACCCAGGACAAGGTCATCCCGCCCGCCGTCCAGCGGTTCATGGCCAAGCGCGCCGGCAGCAGGGTGACCGAGATCCGGTCCTCGCACGTGGTCATGATGTCCCACCCGGACGCCGCCGCCCGCATCATCAACGCGGCCTACGCCGCGACCCGTTGAAGGAGCGAAGGCTCATGAAACCCGACACCATCGTCCTGGTCCACGGCTTCTGGGTGACCCCGCGCAGCTGGGAGCACTGGATCACCCGCTACCAGTCCCAGGGCTTCCGGGTGCTGGCCCCCGCCTACCCCGGATTCGAGGTGGAGGTGGAGGCCCTCAACGCCGACCCCACCCCGATCGAGGAACTCTCCCTCCCCGCGGTCGTCGCGTCCCTGGAGAAGCTGATCGACGGCCTTGACACCAAGCCGATCATCATGGGCCACTCCGCCGGCGGGGCGATCACCCAGATCCTGCTGGACCACGGATACGGCAGCGCCGGCGTGGCCATGAACTCCGTACCCACCGAAGGCGTCGTCACGGTCCCGTTCTCCCAGCTGAAGGCGGCCTTCCCCGTGCTGAAGAACCCCGCCAACCGGCACAAGGCGGTCGGGCTCACCTTCGACCAGTGGCGGTACGCCTTCACCAACACCTTCCCCGAGGACGAGGCCCGCGCCCTGTACGAGCGCTACCACGTCCCCGCATCCGGGCACGTCTTCTGGGAGAACGTGCTGGCCAACATCCAGCCCGGCCACGCCGACACGTACGTCGACTACCACAACGACGACCGGGCGCCGCTGCTGTTCATCGCGGGCGAGAACGATCATCTGATGCCACCGAAGGTCCAGCGGTCCAACGCCAAGCACTACAAGTCGAACACCGCCGTCACCGAGGTCGTCGAGTACGCCGGCCGATCCCACCTGATGCCCGCCCAGAAGGGCTGGGAGGAGATCGCCGACCATGCCCTGAGCTGGGCCCTCGATCACTCCTGACACACACCGGCCGACTTCGGACGGGCCGCTCGGGCTGGGCGGTCCGTCCGAAGGCATGCGGGCACCAGGTCGTCGGGGGACCGGTCTCAGGTTCAGCGGATAGCGATCATCTCGTGCGAGAGGTTCCCCGTGTGGCGGATGCCCCGCAGGGTGGGGGTATGACGGTGGGATTCAGTGGCGCTGTGGCCGAGTACTACGCAGAGTTCCGGCGTGGGTACCCCTCCCAGGTTTTCGATGCCTTGCAAGAAGCCTTCGAGTTGTCGGAAGCCGATGTCGTGCTCGACGTGGGGTGTGGCACTGGCCAGCTCGCCCTTCCCTTCGCTTCCCGAGTTCGTTCCGTGGTGGGAATGGACCCCGAGCCGGACATGCTGCGGCTGGCCCGGGACGCGGCCGATGACCAGGGGATCCGGAACGCGACCTGGATGCTCGGTGCCGACACCGACGTTCCGGCACTGAGGGCACTGATGGGGGAGCGGTCGCTGGCGCTGACGGTCATCGGACAGGCGCTTCACTGGATGCAGCACGACGAACTCTTCCGTACTGTGACCCCGCTGCTCCGTAGGGGCGGAGGCATCGCGGTGATTTCGAACGGAACGCCGCTGTGGCTCCAGGACACCGCATGGTCCCGTGCCCTGCGCGGGTGTCTGGAAGGGTGGTTCGGCACCACGCTGGAAGCGTCCTGCGGCACCAGCAGCCACGACAGGCTGAGATACGCCCAGGCTCTGAAGCGCGCGGGTTTCGTCGATGTGCGGGAACTGGCGGTCGAATACAGCGGTGAGCTGAGCTTCGATCAGCTGTTCGGCGGAGTGTGTTCGGCAATCCCCGCGGATCAGTTGCCCGGACCGGACGACCGCGTCGTCTTCGCCGAACGTATCCGGCAAGCACTCCCCGCGGACGAGCGGTTCACTGAGCATGTGAGGGTGTCCACGCTCGTGGGACAGGTCGGGGACTTGGATTCTTAGTCGGCTGCCGCACCGGCTCATGCTCGGGTCTGGGCGAGGCGGTAGGAGGCCGTGTCCGGTTTCGATGATGGCCGCGTCGAAGGTGAGTCGGTCGACCGGGCCGGCAGGAGCCGCCCGGCCCGCACCGTCGTCGTTCAGGTCGGCGTATGCAAGCGCCCGGTCGACATGGAACCGCGCGCGCCACGTCGGCGGCAGTGACGCCAGATCAGGTACGGCCCGGGCTGCGCGAAGCGCGTCCGAGCCCTCTCCCATCTCCACAAGGAAGTTGACCTTGGCCACACAGGCGTTGGTCGGGCCGAACGGCGTGGCGTAGTCGATCCGGTCGGTGCCGATCCGGGCAGCCGCCGCACTGGCCGTGTTGAGAAGATCTCGGGCCGTGTCCCGCCGTTCCAGTGAGGTCAGGCCGCCTGCTCGGGCAGGCGCTTCGACGCCCCGCCCTCCGACCGTCGAGCGGAGGGCTCCTCCTCCGGCAGCCCCCGCATCAGCACCCAGTACCCGACCCCCGCCACCGTCCCCACCACCGCACACGCCCCCCACAGCCACTCCGTCCCGAGCCCGTCGACGATGCCGCCCGCCATCAGCGGCGCGACGAGGCTGGCCACCGGCCAGGCCGATGCGTAGACGCCCTGGTAGCGGCCCCGGCCGTGCAGGGGCGAGAGGCGGACGACCAGGCCCATCTGGACGGGAGCGATGACGATCTCGCCGAGGGACCAGACGCACACGGTGAGCGCGATGAGTCCGACCGATCCGGCGAAGGCGGTGAGGCCGAAGCCGTACCCCGCGAGGAGGGACGAGATGACGAGCAGCCGCCCGGGATCCCGGTCTTCGAGGAAGCGGGTGACGGGGATCTGAAGGACGACGATCAGTACGCCGTTGATGGCGATCACCATGCCGTAGTCGGCGGGCGCGAACCCCGCCTGACCCATCGCCACCGGCAGCCCCACCATCCCCTGCATGAAGATCAGCGCGACGAGGAAGAACAGCCCGACCATGGCCATGAACCGGCCATCGCGCAGAACGGTGCCGAGGCCCACCTCCTCAGCCGCCTTCTCCTTCTCCGTACGAACGGGCCTGGACTCCGGCAACTTGGCGAAGACGACGATCGCGCAGACAAGCGTCATCCCGGCCTCGATCAGGAACCCGGCGACATAGCTGTACTCGGCGATGAACCCGGCGGCCACCGACGAGATCGCGAACCCGAGGTTGATTGCCCAGTAGTTGAGGGACAGGGCGCGCACCCGGTCCTCGGGCCGGACGATGTCGGCCACCATCGCCTGCACGGCGGGCCGAGAGGCGCTGCTGGTCGCGCCGACCAGGAAGGCGACGGCGGCGATCGCGAACGGGTGCTGCATGAAGCCAAGGAGCGCGACGCTCGCGGCCGTCGACGACTGGGCGATGAGCAGGGTGGGCCGGCGCCCGAGCCGGTCGGTCAGCACGCCCGCGACGATGGAGGAGACGACCCCGCCGAGCCCGTGAAGTGCGACGACGAGACCGGCGTACGAGGCGGAGTAGCCGCGTTCGAGGGTGAGATACAGGGCCATGAAGGTGGCGACGAAGGCCCCGAGCCGGTTGACGAGCGTGCTCAGCCACAGCCACCAGAACGCGCGGGGTAAGCCGGAGACGGATTCGCGGACGGCGCTTTTCATGGCGGCGCGTGACATCGGATCCCCCGGATGTAAGCGGCTCAGACTCCCTCTGGAGCTTACAAGCGGCCTGCTCGGCGAGGCCAGTCAATTTCCGCGTACCGTCAACTGTCCGGCTGCCGGGCAGCCACACGACGGCTTCAGGGCGTCTATTACGCTCAGGGCATGGCCGACGCACCGTACAAGCTGATCCTCCTCCGCCACGGCGAGAGCGAATGGAACGCGAAGAACCTGTTCACCGGCTGGGTGGACGTCAACCTCAACGAAAAGGGCGAGAAGGAGGCAGTCCGCGGCGGTGAGCTGCTCAAGGACGCCGGCCTGCTGCCCGACGTCGTGCACACCTCCCTCCAGAAGCGCGCCATCCGCACCGCGCAGCTCGCGCTGGAGTCCGCCGACCGCCTCTGGATCCCGGTCCACCGCAGCTGGCGCCTGAACGAGCGTCACTACGGCGCACTCCAGGGCAAGGACAAGGCACAGACGCTCGCCGAGTTCGGCGAGGAGCAGTTCATGCTGTGGCGCCGCTCGTACGACACGCCCCCGCCGCCGCTGGACCGCGACGCCGAGTACTCGCAGTTCGAGGACCCGCGCTACGCGACCCTCCCGCCGGAGCTGCGCCCGCAGACGGAGTGCCTCAAGGACGTCGTCGTCCGCATGCTCCCGTACTGGTTCGACGGCATCGTCCCCGACCTCCTCACCGGCCGCACGGTCCTGGTGGCGGCCCACGGCAACTCGCTGCGCGCCCTCGTCAAGCACCTCGACGGCATCTCGGACGCGGACATCGCGGGCCTGAACATCCCGACGGGCATCCCGCTGTCGTACGAACTCGACGCCGACTTCAAGCCGGTCAATCCGGGCGGTACGTACCTGGACCCGGATGCGGCTGCGGCGGCGATCGAGGCTGTGAAGAATCAGGGCAAGAAGAAGTAACTTTCCCGCATTGAGCCCTCTGCCTCCGGTTTCTCCGGAGGCAGAGGGCTCTTCGTTGTGCTGGGGCCCGCGCTGGGCTGTTCAAGCCGTACAAGTCCTACGACCAGTGCGTCGTCAACCGCACTGGCAAGGACTCCCCGACTGGCAGCCGCACTTGCAGCCCGAACCGCAGCCGCAGGCGGCGACAAGCGGGAGGCTGATGATCTCGGCGGGCTGCTCCGTCTCGCGCTCCCGGGTCGGGTCGGGAGTGGTGGTGGGGGATTCGGCCATGGTCCCTCCTTGAAGGCTGGTGCCTACGCCCATTGCAGGCCCTCACCGTCCGGCGTATCAACGGCGCACCGAGGCTCCCACGCCCCGACCACGAGCCCGTACGCCCGTGCAACGGAACCGCACGCCCCCGCAACAGGCCCATACGCCCTCGCAACCCGCCCGTACGCCCCACAGCGGAGCGCTTACGCCCCCTCAACCCCCGTCACAGGCTGTATCTCGTCCGCGTGCTCCCCCGTCACCAGGTACACCACCCGGTTCGCCACCGACACCGCATGGTCCGCGAAGCGCTCGTAGTAGCGGCCCAGCAGAGTGACGTCGACGGCCGTCTCGATGCCGTGCTTCCAGCGGTCGTCCATGAGGTGCTGGAAGAGGGCGCGGTGCAACGTGTCCATCGCGTCGTCGTCCTGCTCCAGCTGGAGCGCGAGGTCGACGTCCTTCGTGACGATGACCTCCGCCGCCTTCGCCATCAGGCGCTGAGCGAGCTGGCCCATCTCCAGGATCGTGGCGTGCAGGTCCTGCGGGACGGCGCGCTCCGGGAAGCGGAGGCGGGCGAGCTTCGCGACATGCTGGGCCAGGTCGCCCGAGCGCTCGAGGTCCGCGCTCATCCGCAGCGACGTGACCACGATCCGCAGATCCGTCGCCACCGGCTGCTGCCGCGCCAGCAGGGCGATCGCCCGCGCCTCGAGCTCGTGCTGGAGATCGTCGACCTTCTGGTCGCCCGCGATCACGGTCTCCGCCAGCTTCAGATCGGAGTCGAGGATCGCCGTCGTGGCGCGCCCGATCGCCGACCCGACGAGCCGGGCCATCTCGACCAGGCCCTCGCCGATCGAGTCAAGTTCCTCGTGGTACGCGTCGCGCATCAGGATGTCCCTCTCTTACGTCAGCTTCCGGATCCCGTACATGGATCCACGTACACGGTTCCCCATGCACGATTCCCCTGCGGGATTCCAAGGGGCTCGCGTACCCCACGCTTCCACGGTCCGGCCTGAACGCGTCCGTTTCCGCCACCTCAAATGAACCATCTCTATCACCCAGGTGAACTATGGGCGACATCGCACCTCGCCACCGGTATGCCTTCCGTGAGTCCGCTCGCAGTAAGTGAACCGACACGGTCTCCACGGTGAACTCTGGGCGACGAGTGCTCGAGCTGACACTCTGGGCGCTGTAAGGGGGGCGTACGTCATGCCTAACCTGGAGCCATGGACGTGAACGCGGCGGTCGCCGCAGCGGCAGCGATCGCCGGTGTGCTCACCGGCGTCATCGCCATGCTGGCGTTCCGCTGGAGCGAGCGCGAGCAGAAGCGGCCGACGCGCACGTCGCTGCACACGGACCCGGTGCTTCCGCCGGGCGTCGACACGGTCCTGTCCGTGCTCCGCTCCTCCGCCGTCGTGCTCGACGAGGCCGACGCCGTGGTGAAGGCCAGCTCCGCCGCGTACGCCCTCGGTCTTGTACGCGGCGGGAAACTCGCCGTCGAGCCCATGCTGCAGATGGCCCGCGACACCCGGCGCGACGGCGAGATACGGCAGGTCGAGCTGGACCTGCCCCGCCGCGGCACCGGCCGCGGAGAAGCCCTCGCCGTGTCCGCCCGCGTCGCCCCGCTGGGCTCCCGCCTCGTACTCCTCCTCGTCGAGGACCTCACCGAGGCCCGCCGCATCGAGGCCGTACGACGCGACTTCGTCGCCAACGTCAGCCACGAACTCAAGACCCCTGTCGGCGCGCTCAGCCTCCTCTCCGAGGCGGTCATGGGCGCCTCCGACGATCCGGAAGCCGTCGAGCGCTTCGCCGGACGCATGCAGATAGAGGCCACCCGCCTCACCAACCTCGTCCAGGAACTCATCGACCTCTCCCGGGTCCAGAACGACGACCCCCTCGAGGACGCCGAGCCCGTACGCGTGGACGAACTCGTCGCCGAGGCCATCGACCGCTGCCGCCACCAGGCCGGCACCAAGCAGATCACCATGGCCGCCAATGTGGGGGGCGGGCCCATGGGGGCCTCGGACGAAGACGGCGGCGGGCGACAGGCGGAAACCGCCGACCTGCAGATCTGGGGCAACCGCGGCCAGCTGGCCGCCGCCCTCGGCAACCTCGTCGAGAACGCCGTGAACTACTCGCCCGCCCGTACGCGCGTGGGAATCGCCGCGCGCCGGGTCCCCGCCCCCGGCGGAGACCTCATCGAGGTCGCCGTCACCGACCAGGGCATCGGCATCTCCGAGAAGGACCGCGAGCGCGTCTTCGAGCGCTTCTACCGCGTCGACCCGGCCCGCTCCCGCCACACCGGCGGTACGGGACTGGGCCTGGCGATCGTCAAGCACGTGGCCGCCTCGCACGGCGGGGAGGTCACGGTGTGGAGCTCCGAGGGTCAGGGCTCCACCTTCACCCTCCGGCTGCCGGAGGCGGGCGTGGCCCGCGACCGCGCGACCGACCACATGTCCGGACTCGCCGACGACGTCGACGACGGGCCGCCCGACGGAACGACCACCGTCACAACCCCCACAACATCCCCGTACGAATCGCTTTCTGCCCCGGAGGTCCTTCCGTGACCCGAGTGCTCGTCGTCGAGGACGAGGAGTCCTTCAGCGACGCCCTGTCCTACATGCTCCGCAAGGAGGGCTTCGAGGTCGCCATCGCGACCACCGGGCCCGATGGCCTCGACGAGTTCGAGCGCAACGGCGCCGATCTCGTCCTGCTCGACCTGATGCTGCCCGGACTGCCCGGCACCGAAGTGTGCCGTCAGCTGCGCAGCCGCTCGAACGTCCCGGTGATCATGGTCACCGCCAAGGACAGCGAGATCGACAAGGTCGTCGGCCTGGAAATAGGAGCCGACGACTATGTGACCAAGCCCTTCTCCTCACGCGAGCTGGTCGCCCGCATCCGCGCCGTACTGCGCCGCCGCGGCGAGCCCGAGGAGGTCACCCCCGCCGCACTGGAGGCCGGCCCGGTCCGTATGGACGTCGACCGTCACGTGGTCACCGTCTCCGGCTCCAAGGTCGACCTCCCCCTCAAGGAGTTCGACCTCCTGGAGATGCTGCTGCGCAACGCGGGCCGCGTGCTGACCCGTATGCAGCTCATCGACCGTGTCTGGGGCGCCGACTACGTGGGCGACACCAAGACCCTCGACGTCCACGTCAAGCGCCTCCGCGCCAAGATCGAGCCGGACCCGGGCGCGCCGCGGTACCTGGTGACGGTCAGAGGCCTCGGGTACAAGTTCGAGCCGTAAACCGAACCTCTCGCACGCTGAGCACGACGAAGGGCGGGAACCCCGGCAAGCGCCGGGGTTCCCGCCCTTCGTGCGTACGAGAAGAAGCCGCGTACGTACGAGAATTCCGTGGCCGTACGCCGCTCAGCCGCCCGCTCAGTCCTCCCCGACCGCGTTCTCGCCGCCCTCGGGAGCCGTGGGCGTCACGCTCTGCGAGGCCGCGTCCGTGGCGCCCTGCCCGGCCTCGCCCGCGCCGGCCTCACCGGCCCCCGGCTCGGTCGGCGTGGCCGACGGGGACTGGGACGGAGACCCAGTGGGGCTCGGGCTCCCGGATCCCTCGGAACCCGGCGCCTGGGGAGTCGCGGACGGCCCCCACTCGGCGTAGAAACCGTCGGCCGGGACGACGAACGCCCGCAGCTTCACCTCACCCGTCTCGCTGAAGGAGAAGGTGACCGGCTGCGCGTCACCGTCCTCCAAGGCCTCGCTGCTGCCGGTCACCACAGCGGAGGCGTTGCCCTTGCCGCCGAGGATCACCGAGCCGTCGGCCGGGACCGTGATCGGGCCGGTGCCCTCTGCGGGCCTGAGCGTGACGGGGTCCTCGACGCCCTCCACGCGGATCGACTCCAGCGTCTCGTCGCTCCCGCCGTTGTTGAACAGGGTCGCGGAGATCGCGGCCGGGCCCGTCGACTCCGGGTCGGGCTGGGTGATCACCACGGCGTTCTGGATCTCGATGTCGCCGACGCTGGTCGCGGCGTGGTCCGGCTTGATCTCCAGCGACTGGGCGTTGTTTCCGGCGCCGCACGCGGCGAGCGAGGCGATCGAGAACGCGATGGCGGCGGCGGCGAGGGCGCCGCGTCGAAGGCTGCTGCTCACGGCGGCGGCAACTCCTTGAACGCAGGGGTGGCGGCTTTATAAAACCGCCCTAAGGGTCTGTCAGCGGCTTCAGGTTACCGATCCGCCACTGCGCCCCCGCACCCGACCCTCCCCAGCCCTCGACTTCGCTCGAACCGGGGGACCCACCTACGGTTCTCCCGCCCCCGTCACGACCGTCGCGCCGAGGGCACGCCCCTCGTATCACTCCGCCATGTCTTTGCAACAAAGAGCACGCGAGCCACGTTGACAACATTTCCCATAAGGAATGCGTTCAGGGGTCCGTAAGAGAATTGATCTTCGGCCTGTCGTGATCAATTCCGGATTCGTCTCGCACCCGCCCCCGATCACCGAACGGAGTAGCGCAAGTCCCACCCTCGGAACCCGACAAATCTGGACGTTCGGCCACGCGGGGAAGCCTGTGAAGCCTTGTAACGGGCGGGTTTCGCCTCCCCCGAGGAACCGCTCCGACCTGCGAATACCCCCTTCCGTCGCCTCCTCGAAGCACGTTCCTGTCGCTGTTGTCAAGCCCCGAGATGTGCCCTGACCTGCGAAAACGCCATTCAGAAGATGCGGTTCTCGTGTTACTCTGGATAGCCACGGAAGGGGTACCTGTCACATGACGTTCAAGGTTGGCGACACCGTGGTCTATCCCCATCACGGGGCCGCGCTGATCGAGGCCATCGAAACTCGTCAGATCAAAGGCGTGGACAAGACCTACTTGGTGCTGAAGGTCGCTCAGGGCGACCTGACGGTGCGTGTGCCAGCGGACAATGCGGAGTTCGTCGGCGTGCGTGATGTGGTCGGTCAGGACGGGCTGGACCGGGTCTTCGAAGTGCTGCGCGCGCCGTATGCCGAGGAGCCCACGAACTGGTCGCGTCGTTACAAGGCAAATCTCGAGAAGCTCGCCTCCGGCGATGTCATCAAGGTCGCGGAAGTCGTCCGTGACCTGTGGCGTCGTGAGCGTGAGCGTGGACTCTCCGCCGGCGAGAAGCGCATGCTCGCCAAAGCTCGGCAGATCCTGGTGAGCGAGCTCGCCCTCGCGGAGAACACGAACGAGGACAAGGCCGAGGCCCTGCTCGACGAGGTCCTCGCGTCCTGACGCCCGTCACTCTCTGATCGCTTCCGACCAGAAGCGAAACGAGCGGTTCGGCGTACGCAATTGAAATGCCGCGGTGCCCGATGACGTAAGTTCTGTCGCCGGGCGCTGCGGCATGCTCGTACCCAGAACACCGTACGACCGTACTCCGGAGGCTGGGTAATGGATTTCCGGCCGCCGATACTTGGCGTGCCGGGCCCGGGCAGCTGGCTCGACCAGATGTCACGGAAGGGTCCCCGGTCAAGGCGTCGCGCCCGGCACGCTGAGGCCATACCCACACAGGCCCGGTCGTCAAACCGGCGCGAACCGGCGGGTCAAACCGGTGCGTGCCGGGCGGTGTTCGTGGACGCCGGATTGACGTCCGGTGGACGCCGGACCGACGACAGGACGTGACCGTACACACCCCGTACGCACCCGTACGTACACATACCCGACAGGGAGCCGATGTCTGACGATTCACGCCGTTCCGGGGCCGGCACCGCGGCCGTGATCCCGGCCGCGGGCCGAGGCGTGCGCCTCGGCCCGGGCGCCCCCAAAGCGCTGCGCGCGCTGAACGGCACTCCCATGCTCATTCACGCCGTACGCGCGATGGCCGCGTCGCGCGCCGTCTCGCTGGTCGTCGTCGTGGCGCCGCCCGACGGTGCCGCCGAGGTCAAGTCGCTCTTGGACACGCACTCGCTGCCCGAGCGGACCGACTTCCTCGTCGTGCCCGGCGGCGACACCCGGCAGGAGTCCGTGAAGCTCGGCCTCGATGTGCTGCCGCCCGGCATCGACATCGTGCTCGTGCACGACGCGGCCCGGCCGCTGGTGCCCGTCGACACGGTCGACGCGGTCATCGAGGCGGTACGGGACGGGGCCCCCGCCGTCGTACCGGCGCTGCCACTCACGGACACCGTCAAAGAGGTCGAGCCGCGTACCGACGGCTCGCCCGAGCCGGTCGTCGCCACTCCCGAACGGGGTCGGCTGCGTGCCGTACAGACTCCGCAGGGCTTTGACCGGGACACCCTGCTGCACGCCCACGAGACCGTCACGGACGGGGTCACCGACGACGCGAGCATGGTCGAGCAGCTGGGCAAGCCCGTCGTGGTCGTGCCGGGGCACGAGGAGGCGTTCAAGGTCACCCGGCCGCTCGATCTGGTGCTGGCCGAGGCGGTACTGGCGCGGCGGAGGGCGACCGATGGCTTCTGAGGCGCCCCTGCCCTTCGTGTTGCCGCAGGTCGGGATCGGTACCGACGTTCACGCCTTCGAGGAGGGGCGGGAGCTGTGGTGCGCCGGGCTGAAGTGGGAGGACGAAGGGCCGGGGCTCGCCGGGCACTCCGACGCGGACGTCGTCGCGCACGCCGCCTGCAACGCGCTCTTCTCCGCCGCCGGGCTCGGTGACCTCGGCGCTCACTTCGGTACCGGGCGGCCCGAGTGGTCCGGGGCGTCCGGCATCACGCTGCTCACCGAGGCGGCCCGAATCGTCCGTTCCGCAGGCTTCACCATCGGCAACGTCGCCGTTCAGGTCGTCGGGCCTCGGCCCAAGATCGGCAAACGCCGCGACGAGGCGCAGAAGTTGCTCTCCGATGCGGTGGGGGCGCCTGTGTCGGTCTCGGGCGCCACGACGGACGGCCTCGGCTTTCCGGGGCGCGACGAGGGGTTGCTGGCGGTCGCTACGGCGCTTGTCGTTCGCACGCCTGCCTCCGGCGGTTGAGCAGTTGGGTTCGTTGTTTAGTGCGGGTGCGTGGGTGGCTGGTCGCGCAGTTCCCCGCGCCCCTGGGGTCCGGTGGGTGGTGCGGGGTCGTGGGCCGGTGCGTCAGCCCGTCGCAGGGCGGGCATACGGCCCTGGGCTGGTACAGGGCCCTGGTTCTCCGAGACCGGAGCTACGCGACGGGCATAGGACGCACCGGCCCACGACCCCTCCCGCCGGAGGGCAAGTGCGGGATTTGTTGTGGCTTTGGCTGAGTGGAGCCGCAGGCTTTGGTTTTTAGGGGTGCGGGGAACTGCGCGAGCAACCACAACGGGCCCGCACCCGACAACGAACCCCACCACCCAACCGCCGGAGGCAACCCGTACACGACAACGAACCCAATCGCCAAACCCCCGGAGGGACACCCACTACCCTTAGAGCCGTGACTATTCGCCTGTACGACACCAGCGCCCGGCAGATCCGTGACTTCGTCCCGCTTGCAGCGGGCTGTGTCTCGATCTACCTGTGTGGTGCCACCGTGCAGGCCGCCCCGCACATCGGGCACGTCAGGTCGAACCTGAACTTCGACATCCTGCGCCGCTGGTTCGCGTACCGGGGCTACGACGTGACGTTCATCCGCAACGTCACGGACATCGACGACAAGATCATCAGGAAGGCCGCGGAGCAGAACAGGCCCTGGTGGTCGATCGGTTACGAGAACGAGCGGGCGTTCAACGACGGCTACGAAGCCCTCGGCTGCCTGCCGCCCACGTACGAACCCCGCGCCACCGGCCACATCACCGAGATGGTCGAGATGATGCGCACGCTCATCGAGCGCGGGCACGCCTACGAAGCCGACGGCAACGTCTACTTCGACGTACGCTCCCTGCCCGGCTACCTCGCTCTCTCCAACCAGGACCTGGACGACCTGCGCCAGCCCTCCGAGGACGGCGAGACCGGCAAGCGGGATCCACGTGACTTCGCCATGTGGAAGTCCGCCAAGCCGGGCGAGCCGAGCTGGGAGACGCCGTGGGGGCGGGGGCGGCCCGGCTGGCACCTGGAGTGCAGTGCCATGGCGCACAAGTACCTGGGATCCGCCTTCGACATCCACGGCGGCGGGATCGATCTCATCTTCCCGCACCACGAGAACGAGATCGCGCAGGCCAGGGGCTTCGGCGACGAGTTCGCCAAGTACTGGGTGCACAACGCCTGGGTCACCATGAGCGGCGAGAAGATGTCCAAGTCGCTCGGCAACTCCGTGCTCGTCAGCGAGATGGTCAAGCAGTGGCGGCCCATCGTGCTGCGCTACTACCTCGGCACCCCGCACTACCGCTCCACCATCGAGTACAGCGAAGACGCCCTGCGCGAGGCCGAGTCGGCGTTCGCGCGCATCGAGGGCTTCGTCCAGCGGGTCGTGGAGATGGCGGGGAGGCCGGTCGAGCCCGCGGCCGACGTGCCGCCCGCCTTCGCCGAGGCCATGGACGACGACCTGGGAGTGCCGGGGGCCCTCGCCGTCGTGCACACCACCGTCCGGCAGGGCAACAGCGCGCTGGCCGCCGACGACAAGGACGCGGCCGTCGCCCGGCTCGCCGAGGTCAGGGCCATGCTCGGCGTCCTCGGCCTCGACCCGCTCGACGCGCACTGGGTCGGCGAGAGCGACCAGAGCCAGGACCTGCACGGGGTCGTCGACAGCCTCGTACGCCTGGTCCTCGACCAGCGTGAGGCGGCCCGGGCCCGCAAGGACTGGGCCACCGCCGACGCCATCCGCGACCAGCTGGGCCAGGCCGGCCTCGTCATCGAGGACAGCCCCACCGGCCCGCGCTGGACGCTCGGCTCGCGCTGAGCGTTCCTTGATCCTCGGTCGATTCCTTGATCGATTGTGCCGCCCGGCCATCCGGGCGGCACACTTCATAGACGTACGACACTTTCAGAGACGTACACACACACGCTTTCTCACAGACAGGTAGGTCATGGCCGCTAACAACCGCCGCATGTCCGGCAAGAAGGGCGCGCAGGTCGGCAGTGGCGGCCAGCGACGCCGGGGCCTGGAAGGCAAGGGCCCCACCCCGCCCGCCGAGATGCGCAAGGGGCACAAGAAGAACCGCGTCGCCACCGCCAAGGCGAAGCAGACCGCCCGCCGCCCCGCCCCCAAGGGCCGCGGCGGCAAGTCCACCTCCGAACTCGTCGTCGGCCGCAACCCCGTCGTCGAGGCGCTGCGCGAGGGCGTGCCCGCGACCATGCTCTACGTCCAGCAGTTCATCGACAACGACGAGCGGGTGCGCGAGGCGCTCCAACTCGTCGGCGAGCGCGGCGGCATCCACCTCATGGAAGCCCCCCGCCCCGAACTCGACCGCATGACCAACGGCCTCAACCACCAGGGCCTCGTCCTCCAGATCCCGCCGTACGAGTACGCGCACCCCGAGGACCTCGCCGCCGCCGCGTACGACGCGGGCCAGGACCCGCTGATCGTCGCCCTCGACGGCGTGACCGACCCGCGCAACCTCGGCGCCGTCGTCCGCTCCGTCTCCGCCTTCGGCGGCCACGGCGTCGTCGTACCCGAGCGCCGCGCCGCCGGCATGACCGCCGGCGCCTGGAAGACCTCCGCCGGCACCGCCGCCCGTACGCCCGTCGCCCGCGCCACCAACCTGACGCGCACCCTGGAGGCGTACAAGAAGGCGGGCATCATCGTCGTCGGCCTGGCCGCCGACGGCGAGCTCGAACTCGGTGACCTGGAAGCCCTCGGTGGCCCCGTCGCCATCGTCGTCGGCAGCGAGGGCAAGGGCCTGTCCCGGCTGGTCGGCGAGACCTGCGACTACCGTGTACGGATTCCCATGCCGGGCGGTGCCGAGTCGCTGAACGCCGGTGTGGCGGCGGGAGTTGTGCTGTACGAGGCGGCTCGGCGGCGCGCTTAGCGCTTCGCTGGGAGTGCAGTTCGACGCTGCGGGTCCGTCGTGGCTGGTCGCTCCCCCACTCTCGAATTCTCCCCCGGTGCCTTAAGGGCCTGGGGGACCCCCAGAGCGGGGGCCCCATCGCGGCGGAGCCGCACATTGACACAGCCCCGTGTCCCTTGAGGGCCTGCGGCCCCCCTCGGGGCGCGGTACCGCCCCGGACTTCGGCAGTCCCCTTTGGCGGCGGGCGGGGGTGATCTTGACGGGGTCCGGACAGATCGGGGCGGTCAAGGCAGTGTCCTAACGACACGTCACTCGGTTAGATGAGTGTGGACACCAGAACACCCCGCACACCCACGGGGGACCGCACGTCGGGCTTCGACGACGCTCCCGCGCTGAGCATGGTGAAGGTGCCGAGCGATCCGGCGCAGGTCATCGTCAATCATGCGAGCTTCCGCGTGCAGCTGGGCACCGCGTCCCGTACGCAGTCCCCGGGCGCCGCACGCCACTTGAGCTCCGCCGACCCCTCGCGCAGGTCCGCCATCGGCACGGCCGCCGGCACCCGCCGCCGCGCCCCTGTCGTCTGGAGCGGGAAGTCCGCACCCGACGACACCGGCGCCACCCGCCTGCTGCAGGCCGCGCGGAGCACCAGCGTGCACCACGGCGTCGCGGACCCGACGGGCGACGCCGGCGCGACCCAGGTCATCCCGCGCCTCGACCACGACAGCGACCGATACGACGACAGCGGCTACGACCGCAACGGCTACAGCGGCACCGGATACGGCGGATATGGCGGATACGACACCGACGCCACCGTCGCGACCCCCACCATCGGCGGCCCCCGCACCCCCATCCTTCCGCAGATGCGCACAGCGGGCAGCGCGGACGACGAGTACGACCAACACCCGTACGCAGAGGACGAGTTCGAGGCCGACGCATACGACGACGAGACCGACGAGGACGGTCGGCCCGGGCGACACCACGCCAACCCGGTACGGCACGCGTACTACCCCGGCCGCCGGATGAACCTCGGCGTCGTCCTGTTCCCGTTGCGCCTCATCCTCGGCTTCGTCTCCATCTACGCCGGGATGGGCAAGCTCTGCGACCCGCACTACTTCGACGGCGGCAAGCGCGGCTCCATGGTCAAGTGGCTCAACTCGCTGCATCCCTGGGAAGTCGCCGAACCCCTGCGCCAGTTCGCTCTGGAGCACCCCGTCGGCTCCGGACTCCTCATCGCCTTCTTCCAGGTCATCGTCGGCGTCCTCACCGTCCTCGGCCTGTGGCAGCGGGCCGCCGCCGTCGTCGGCGCGCTGCTGTCGGCCGCGCTCCTGATCACCGTCGGCTGGAAGAGCGCCCCCGCCTACGACGCGACCGACATCATCTACCTCGCCGCCTGGACCCCGCTGATCATCGCGGGCGCCCCCGTCTACTCCGTCGACGGCCGCCTCGCGGGCGGCGCCTGGCGCCGGCTCGGACCGCGCGCCGACATCTGGGACCTGCGCCGCTACGTCCTGCGCCGCGGCGCCCTCGTCGCCACCGTCGTCGTCGGGCTCACGCTGCTCGTCGGCTCGATGCTCGGCGGCGCCGTCCGCGACGCCGACCGCGTGGTCGTCCCCGGCCCCGGCGATGCCCCGCGCAACGAACTCCCCGGCTCCCCGCTCCCCGAGGAGTCCGGCGAGGACCGCCGCTCGGAGAGCCCCTCGGCCGCCAACTCGCCCACCCAGGGCGCGACTTCGGCCAGCCCCTCCGAGAAGGACGCCACAGACACCCCGGGCGCCTCCCGCGAGTCGGCCACCGCGGGCGCCGACCGGCCCAGCGAAACCCAGGGCACGGGCCAGGTCCCGCCCGCCCAGCAGACGGCACCCCCCGCCGAGGCGCCCAGCACCAGTGCGGGCCCGTCCTCCTCGGGTGGCGCCGGCACGGGCGGAACGGGGTCCCCCGGAGGCACGAGCGGCGGCAGCGACTCGGGCGGCGGCTCGGGTGACGGCTCCGGTGGTGGAGGCGGCGGCTCGGACGAAGGCAGCCTTGTGGGCGGTCTGCTCGGGTAGCCGCTCGGGTAACGGCCTTTCGCCGGTAAGCAGTCGGGGCCCCGCACTTTCACGAGTGCGGGGCCCCGATGACGTACGTACGCAGAAGTCACGTACGTACGAGAAGAGAACTGCGAGCTGCGAGGGGCGCGCGGCCGGGGTCAACGCCCCAGTGCCGCCAGCTCCTTCGCCGCCTCCGTGAGGTCCTTCGCGGTGTCGATGGCGCGCCAGTACGCGCCCTGCGGGATCGGACAGCCGAACAGGCGGCGCTCGCGGGCCAGTCGCGGGAACGTGGTGCGCTCGTGGTCGCCGAGGTCGGGCAGCAGGTCGGTGAACTCGGGGGAGAAGACGTAGACACCCGCGTTGACCTCGTACGACGTCGGCGGGGACTCGATGAAGTCCGTGATGTGACCGAAGTTGTCGGTCTCCACGGCGCCCCACGGGATGCGGGGGCGGGCCAACGCGAGGGTCGCCACCGCATCGCGCTCGGTGTGGAAGTCCGCCATGTCGCGCAGCGAGAAACGGGTCCAGATGTCACCGTTCGTCGCGAACCAGGGGCGGTCCGGGTGAGGCAGGTGCTTGGCGGCGAACTTGAGGCCGCCGCCGCGGCCCAGAGGCTCCTTCTCGACCACGGTGGTGACACGGACGGGGAGTTCGACCGACTCCAGCCACTGCTGAAGGACCTCGGCGAGATGGCCGCACGAGACGACCACGTCCGTCACACCCTCCTCGGCGAGCCAGGCCAGCTGATGGCCGATGATCGGAGTCCCGGTGCCGGGGATCTCGACCATCGGCTTGGGCCGGTCGTCGGTGTAGGGACGCAGCCGGGAGCCCTGGCCACCGGCCAGGACAACGGCTTGAACGGGGCGCGACGCGGCGCTCGGATGCTTCATGAGCGCACTGTACGTCGCGCCCCGTTCGGGGCCTGTCGGGGCCTGCGTCGGCGCCGGGCCGCGCCACCTGGCCCGTCGTCAGCCTTGCCCGTCGGCGACGCCCGTGGCGAAGGACGTGTCGCAGACGGGGCGGGAGAACGACTGGGCGCGGGACGGGCCGTATTTGGCGACGGCGGCACGGCCCAGCGAGCGGGCGATGGAGGCACAGTGCCTGGCGAGCGACGGGCGGCCGTTCACCGCCTCCTGAAGGTGCGTGAGCGCCACCGTCGCGTCCTTCTCCTGGAGTTCGAGCAGGAGCTGGTCGCGCAGCACGTCCTGCGGGGCGCGGGAGGCGGGGCGCGAGGACGCGTTCTCGGCGGAGGCGGCGAGCACCGAGGCCGAGGAGTCGCTCCCCGACCAGGGGACCCGGACGACCGCGAGAGTCCCGGAGAGCACCAGGACGACGGGCAGAACGAGGGCGAGAGTACGGCCGATCCGGTGGGCCGGACCGCGACCGTGCCGCGTCGGGCGGTCGGCGGGGCGGCGGCCGTGTCGCGTCGAGGGGTTAGTCGAGGGGTTAGTGGAGTGCTTCACGCGAGTGAGGGTAGCGTGGAGTGATGATTTGGCGACATTTGGTAATCAATTCGAGCGACGGTCAACGCTCAAATTCGGGCGTGTAGTTGACGTACGAGGATCGAAATGCCCGGCCTGCCGGGGTATTTGTCGACAACGGAACGACGACGAAACGCCGACAAAAGGGGCCCCGCAGCAAGCTGCGGGGCCCCTTTCGTCAACGTGGGCGAATTCACCCGGTACGGGTGCCTTCAGTGCGCGTGCCTCAGTCGGAGAGACGCTCACCCGTGGACGTCGAGAACACGTGGGTCTCGCCCGGCCGCGGCACGACGTGCAGCGTGGCACCCTTCTCCGGGACCGCGCGGCCGCTGACGCGGACGACCAGGTCCTTGAGCTCGTCGCCGAGCTTGGAGCTGCCGTAGACGTAACCGTCAGCGCCCAGCTCCTCGACGACGTTCACCGAGACGGCGAGGCCCGCCGGGGCGTCCTCGGTCTCCTTGGTGAGAGCCTTCGCGGCGCCGCCGTTCTGCTCGACGATGTCGAAGTGCTCCGGACGGACGCCGACCGTGACGGTGCGGTCGCCCCGGTCCGCGGCGGCCGAGAGGGCCTCCCGGCTGACCGGCACCACGCTGTTGCCGAACTTCACGCCGCCGTCCGTGATCGGGACCTCGACGAGGTTCATGGCCGGCGAGCCGATGAACCCGGCGACGAACAGGTTCGCCGGCCGGTCGTACATGTTGCGCGGCGAGTCGACCTGCTGGAGCAGACCGTCCTTCAGCACGGCCACCCGGTCGCCCATCGTCATGGCCTCGACCTGGTCGTGGGTCACGTACACGGTGGTGATGCCGAGACGGCGCTGGAGGCTCGCGATCTGCGTACGGGTGGACACACGCAGCTTGGCGTCGAGGTTCGACAGCGGCTCGTCCATGAGGAACACCTGCGGCTCACGCACGATGGCGCGACCCATCGCGACACGCTGCCGCTGACCACCGGAGAGCGCCTTCGGCTTGCGCGCCAGGTAGTCGGTGAGGTCCAGGATCTTCGCCGCGTCCTCCACCTTCTGGCGGATCTCGGCCTTGTTGACACCCGCGATCTTGAGCGCGAAGCCCATGTTGTCGGCGACCGTCATGTGCGGGTACAGCGCGTAGTTCTGGAACACCATGGCGATGTCCCGGTCCTTCGGCGGCAGATGCGTGACGTCGCGGTCACCGATGTGGATCGAGCCGGCGTTGACGTCCTCAAGACCCGCGAGCATGCGCAGGGAGGTGGACTTTCCGCAGCCGGAGGGACCGACGAGAACGAGGAACTCGCCGTCCGCGACATCGAGTTCGAGCTGGTCGACGGCGGGCTTGTCGCCACCCGGATAGATGCGGGTCGCCTTGTTGAACGAGACAGTGGCCATGGTGATGGGCCCCCTTCACCGGCAGGAACGTGCCGGACGATCCGTTGTAAAGGTGGTGCCACTACGGGTGATTCCGTTGTGGTGTAGTCCACGCAGGGCGGACTGGGTCAGGACGGTACCTGGCGTATACCTGTTCTGTCAGTAGTCGGGGAGCTGTGAACTTCGCGGAAATTTTCGGCAGGGCCCGGCTGTGACGTGGGTACACTGCACGGGCGCGCACGTGACACGTCGTGCAGGCCTCCTTAGCTCAGCTGGCCAGAGCAACGCACTTGTAATGCGTAGGTCGTCGGTTCGAATCCGACAGGGGGCTCCAGGCAAAGAAGCTGGTCACAGGCCGGTTTCCCACTGCCCGTTCGGAGGACTCCGAGCGGGCAGTACACATTTAGTACACATGGATCTGATCACGCCCCGCGTGTGACTGGCGCATTGCGCTTGGCGAGTGCGGTCAGACGGCCCGCATCGAGCCGGTCGGCCACCTCGTCCAGCCGGTCCGGGAAGAGGTGCCCGTACAGGTCGAGGGTCATCGTCGCCGTCTTGTGGCCGAGCATCGTCTGTACGACCTTGACATCAGCGCCAGACGCGATAGCGAGCGACGCCGCAGTGTGCCGAAGCTTGTGCGGCGTGACGCCCAGGTCGCTGAGTCCCGCAGCCTTCACTGCCTTATCGAAAACCCGGTTCCGGAAGTTCCCGTACCGAAGCGGCCCGCCCTCCGGCGCCGTGAACAGCAGCTGCTCGCGGCCGTGGTGCTCGACCAGAGGCCGCAGTTCGTCGGCAACTGACCGGGGCAGCGGCACCGACCGCTTCTCATGGTTCTTCACCGGCCCGATTTCAAGTACGCCCTTCACGTCCGAGTAAGCCCGGACGATCCGCAGTCGCCGCCGGTCGATGTCCAGCTGTCCGCCAGCCGCCGCCGATACCTCGCCCCACCGGATGCCGCAGTAGCCGAGGACCAGCAGCATCGGCCGGTAGGCCCCTGCCACATCGGCAAGCGTCTCAAGCTGGTCATGCGTGAGGTAGACATGTTCGTCGTCGTCCTCGACACGCGGCAGGTCGTGGTCAACGGCGGGGCTGGCCGCGATCCTGCCAGACTGCACCGCGCGCTTCATCACCATGCCGAACACGCGGTAGATCTTGATGATCCGGGCAGGGCTGAGTGATTTCCCGCGCGCCCCCGGCTTCTCACGCAATTCCTTGACCCAGTCGGACACTTCTTCCCACCGGACCGCCCCGACCTGCCACGTGCCCCACTTCGGGATCACGTACAGGTCGAGCAGCTCGCGGTAGTCCCTGCGTGTCGTGCGTCCCTGTTTCTGCAGCGCGTTGAACCACTCCTCGGCCACGACCGCGAATGCGGCCTTCGCCGACTGCGGGTCGCGGTATGAGCCCTTGTCGAGCCGTCCAGTGAGCGACTGCTTCCATGCCTCGGCCTGCGGCAGCTTGGCGAACGTCTTTGCTTTTGGCTTCCCGTCCGGGTCGTACCAGCGCACCCGCCAGCGGCCCGGCGGCTCGCGCTTGATGCCGGACTTTTTCGCGTCCCGCCACTTCTCCAGCGCCTCGGCGTAGCTCTTGTGGTCCGCGCGGTCTTCAATCCATACCCTGGCCATCAGTCCCCCCTTGTTTCCTGTGATGTTCTGGCAATGGACGTGGAGTAGCCAGTGCAGCGATCTCCTCAAGTAGCTCCCCGACTCGCGGATCACGCAGAGGGGAGCGGTCCCTGAGAGCGTCACGAGGCCCCACGGGACCTCGAAGCCAGGGCGGCAGACTGTAGAGCTGGTACTCCAGCAGCTCAGTTTGTTCCTTGCCCGGCGTCACCCTGAGAGGACGGCGGCCGAGTGCCCAGTCCCAGGCGACTGTGGCGAGGATAGCGCTTGCCCCGGTCACCTCAACCAGCTCTTTATCGGAATCCGTGAGCGGTAGTAGCAGGGCGGCCGGTGAAATACCCAAGACGGAAGCCAAGGCTGTCAGGTCGTCCACGTCCACGCGCCGCTCGCCACGCTCCAACTTGGAGATAGCCGCAGGCGAGATGGGCCGTCCCCCTTCTTTCAATAGCCGCGACATCTGGTAGGTCGAATAGCCGCGCCGTTCGCGGACTCGTCGCACATTGCAGGCCACTGCTGCTGATGTGGGACCGGCTTCGACCGCACTGCGGCTCGTTTTCCGTTGGTCCGTCATGGGGAACGTGCTTTGCGCTAGTTGATTCTGTTTTAGTGGCAGATTTTTTGATAAACTGACTTGCATAAACCTATTTTGGCAGTAGATGAGCCTAAAATCAAATCAAATGGAGCTTTTGTGGCGCCGTCCGAGCTTTTAAGCCCGAGGGAAGTACACACGAACTACGGGCTCGCCCCCCAGACCCTCGCCAATTACCGCTGGCAGGGCATCGGGCCGCGCTACATAAAGCTCACCCCTGGCCGTGGGGGACGCATCAGGTACCGGCGCTCAGACGTTGAACTGTGGCTCGACGGCCAGACGATCGCGTCCTGACACAAAGCTGCCACCGGGCCCCACACTGGGCTGCCGGTCAAGGGCGAGAAGTCGCGTTTCGACCTGAAGAGGTTGACAAGGCTCCACCGCTGGGGCCGAGGCAGAAAGCCCTGCTGCGACGACTGCTGCACGGACCGGGGGAAATGGAGCGCCGGGCGGCCTGACCGCTTAAGGGCCCGGTCTGGCGGGGAGTGTGGCTGGTGCAGCGGTCCGGACTGGAGCGGTTCATCCCGGCCGATGATCCGGAGTTGGCGGAGGTGTTGCTCCGTCACGGGTTCAGCGTTTAATTCGCGTTGGAGTTACCTAGGGCTCGCCTCTTTCGGGAACGGGTGTAAGCCCTGTTGGAGCGGCCGTAAGCAGTGTAATAGCTTGCGGCCGCTTCGCCTATTCCCGATGTGCTAGGGCTTTCTTTGTGGAGTGCAGTAGTGCACGCTGACTTCAAAGAGGAAAGGAACTCTCAACGCTTGAAAATCCGCGCAACATCCGGATGTCCCCAGCTCTCTCGGACGCGCTCGACAGTACGGCCCGCATCAAGGGGATGACTGCCAGCCAGGTCGTAAGGGTGGCGCTCGGGGAGTACATCGCGAAGGAAATCCGGCTCAGCAACGAACGGCGTCAAGACGAGCTGGAGCTGAGCAACCAGCGCAAGCCTGCTGTGGAGCTGTCTAACGCCGTCCAGGGCGATATGGGCACCGTGGCTGGTGATGGCATCACTGACGCGGATCTGACGGCGGCCTGGGGCCGATCGTACGACCGAAAGGGCCGCTGACATGTCTGAGATGACCGTGTGGTTTACGGATGAGCAGGATGCTGGCTTGGCACTGGTGGCCCGGTTTTCCGGGATTGGTGTCAGCGAGGAGGACATTGTGCGTAAGGCCGTGCAGACGTACCTGAGCGGCCACCCGTGGGTTACGCCTGTCACTGAGGGCCCCGTGACGAGTTACGACCCGGTGACCGGGCTCTCAGAGGTCTAGCAGCCGTTTCCGGGCATGAAAAAACCCCTGGGAGGGCGGGAAGTCCCACACCCAGGGGTTTTCTCGTACCGATCTCCCCTACGAGGCATGTTCGGGTGAAGCAGCCCGACCACACATAGAAAGGATAACTGAAATGCCGAAATTACCGCCAGAGGAGCGGGCGAAGCCGTTCTACGTGGACGTGGTGGACGTCGCGGAAGAGGCGGAGTCGATTGTCGTCCAGAGCTATCACACGACGGAAGCCCTACGGCGCATGCGCGGGCAGGCAGAGGCCAAGCGGATTCTCCGAAGTGAGACCCGGCCACAGATCCCGACGTTCAAGCGACTGGACGCCTTCCTGGAGGAGCCGGACGAGGAGACGCGTTACCGGATCGATGAGTTGTGGCCGTCCGGTGGGAACGTCTTGATCTCCGCTCAGTACAAGGCGGGAAAGACGACGCTCGTCCACAACGTGATCTCTTCGCTGGTGGACGGGAGGCCGTTCCTTGGCCGCTTCAAGACGACCCCGGTGACGGGCCGTGTCGTCGTCTTGGACTTCGAGATGCCGGAGGGGGAGGCGCGGAGATGGCTGCGGAATACGGGGATCGTCCGGGCTGAGGCTGTCATGTATGCCGGTATGCGCGGGCAGGCTGCGGCGTTCGACGTGACCGACCAGGAATGCCGCGAGGAGTGGTCCGTTCAGCTGCGGGCAGTCGAATGTGAGGTGCTAGTGGTGGACTGCCTGGCACCGATCGCTGCGGCGTTGGGCCTGGACGAGAAGAATGATGCCGATATGGGGCCGCTGCTCCAAGGTTTGAACGCTCTGGCGGCGGCGGCCGGGGTGGCGGAGTTGTTCTTGATTCACCACATGGGGCACAGCCATGAACGTGCCCGTGGCGCTTCCGGGTTGCTCGGGTGGCCGGATGCTCTGTGGAAGGTGGTGCGGCCTGGGGACGATCCGGCAGGCCCTCGGTACTTCTCTGCGTTCGGCCGGAGCGTGGACGTTCCGGAGGGCGCGCTGGTCTTCGATGAGCAGTCGCGATGTCTTTCGCTCGCAGACGGCGGCCGGAGTCGTCGGCAGGCGGGTGGGAAGTCCGGGACGGACATCGACAGCTACGTGCAGCAGCTGGTGGCCGCCGGGGTGCCCGATTTCGGACGCGAGCAGTTGAAGGCGTGGGCGGCTAATCACGGGATCGCCCTGCCGGGCAACACCGGGATGCTCTCCCAGATCACCAAGGCGGTGCGGGCGTGGCGGAAATCGGAGCGTCTGCCGGAGCCGGAGTGACCTGTCCCAGGACAGTTTTTTCCGGACTGTCCCCTCAACCTGTCCCGGCTGTCCCCGCTTTCGAGAAAACCGCAGGTCAGACCTGTCCCCTTGACCTGTCCCACTGTCCCGAGCGCCCTCTGTCCACCTGTCCTGTCCCAACCCCCCCTTTAGGGGTTGGGACAGGGGACAGACCCGGGGTCAGGGCAGGACAACGAACTGATGAAAGGAAACACACCATGACCAGACACGAACTCGAACTGCTTCTTCTGGCGTACGACGACGCCATGACCGAGCTGGACCGGGCGAACCTGGAGGCGTACATGATCAAGCGCCGTGCCCGGTTAGCGGAGGTCGAGGTGGACCCGGAGGAAGAGGCTGCGATCCAGGCCCGCAGACGTACGGCGGGGCAGGGAGTACGGGCGACGTCGGAGGCGGTGAAGGCGGCCGGTTGGATTCCGTACCGGCCCAGCAGCACACCATCTGGAAGGCAGATCCGTTTGAGGAACACGCAGATGCGTTTCCGGAACACGGGGAGGGCCGCCTGATGCGGATGCTGACGCAGTTACAGGCGAATTACCGGGCCGCCGTTCACCAACTGGCGCTCGCAGACGAGACGGACGACGACCAGCGGAAGCAGATGGCCCGGGAACGGGTGAGGTTGGCCGTCCAGGCGTTGCGCTCGCTCGGGATCAACCCGATCCGTGGCCGGTAGGCCCGTGCCGGCCGATTTCTCTCCGCAGAGCCCAGTACGTGAACCCATAGGAGCGGTCGACAGCCCGTGCAACGGCCGTCCGGCCCAGACACCACGGCGCCTCCAGCGCGGTCATGACGGCCGTACAGGGGGCGTTTCTGCCATGCTGTGGCGGTTTCCGGATGGGGAGGATGCAATGGCAGATACGCCGTTGACGCACAAGCAGGCGCTCGCCGCGGTAATTCAGGCTCTGGGTGGTACGTGGGACACGCAGCGCGCCGTACTGGCTCTGCGCGTCGCCGGGTACGAGCCGGCGAGCGAAGAGGCCGCGGGCAAGGAAGCCCGTGGCAAGCTGCGCGAACTCGCCGACGACGGTGTCATCGTGAGACCGGACCCGGGCCAGGCCGTCTATCGGCTGGCGTGACTGCCGCAAGCTGAAGCCCTCTGCGTGACCCACGGGCCGCTCAGAGGGCTTCTCGTCGTTCGGCCTACGGCTGTGATGTCTTGGCCTTCAGTTTCTCGTCCATCCAGTTGTAGGCCGCGGCGCTGCCCTGCTTGCCGGGCGACAGCTTGAGGATCGCGTGGGGTCTCCGGCGGCCTCTGGGGGTGGTCCGGGGCGTCCGGCCGTACCCGCCAGCAAGAGGGCGCGGGAGATACCCTCGTGGCTGCCGGGCCTCCCAACACCCCTCGTTTCAGGTACCGTTGTCCGCGCTGCGAGCGGAGTGCCCGACGCCTTCGTGAAGTTGAGTAGCTGGCCTTCTTCAATTGTTGGACCAGCTCGGACTGAGTTGCAGTCAAGGACATGGGCCGCAGAAAGCCCAGCGATCCCGAGCAAGCTTCCTCGGGACGTCGAGCCACAGCTAGGCGCTCAGCAAGGGCGCACAGTAAGAGGGTGAAGGCTTCCTAAGTAGGCCCTGGAAAGGCACCGAGAGCCTGACGTCGGCACGGCCTCAGCAAGACCTCACGTTGGTTACGTGGTGGTCGGGCTGAGCGCTGCGTGCCAAGGTCCGAACCACCGGAAAGGTACTCGGGCCGTTGAACCTCTCTCTCGGTGTCAAGGTGCTCATCGTCGTCATCTGCATCTTGGTCTCGATCATCGTCGGAGGGCTGGCAGCTCTCCTCAACCACGACCCGGGAGCACCGAAGCGCAAGTCGGTGATCTTTGGCGGCGGCGTGTTCGGGGGTTCGCTGACGCTGACCGTGGTGGTGTTGTCAGCGCTTGGGGTGCTCTGAACGTCCGTGAGCCCTGGAGATCAACCCTCCGGGGCTACGCTCATGCTGTGACGATCACACCGGTTACCCTCGCCCTGATCAGTACCGGTGCCGGGTTCTTGGGGGCCGTCATCGGCACGGTGGGCACCCTCATGTCGGCCAGCCTCACCCAGCGCGCGACCCGCGACCGTGAGAGCGCCTTCAAGATCTGGGAGCGTCGAGCCGACGCCATCGAGGAAGCGCACCGGAAGATGCTCGCCCACGGCAACACGCGCGACACCGCGTGGTCCCGACGGCAGGTGCCCAGCGGCTTCAGCCCTGAAAGTCTCGACCCAGGTCACCAGGACGACCAGTTCCGGTTGGTCGTCACCAAGCTGACGCTCTACACGACGCCCGAGCTTGTCCAGGCGTACAGCAAGTCGAACTACGCGTTCTTGAACTCACTGCGCTACGTCATGCGGTTGGAGCTTGCACTTTCAGATACCGGGGCGGAGAGCGACAGGCCGAGGAGGCAGCGGAACATCAATGCAGCGGTGGCCGTCGCGACTCGGGCCATTGACGAGTCCAAGGCCGCTGACGAACGCCTTGAGGCCGCTTTGCGTGAGGCCGCTGCACTTAGACGGTCCACTCAACGCCGTCGCCTGCGCCGAGGCGTTAACGCGGGTTCAGGGCACGGCGAGCGGAGTTGATGACGTTGTGGGCGTCGGCTCCGTACACCGCCGACTCGCGGAGGGTCTTCCAGACCTTCGAATACAAGGTGACGTTGTCGGCGTCGTCCAACCACATCTCGGCGTGCCAGTCCTCCGCGACCACCAGACGGTCATCAAGGACCCAGAAGCCGTTGGCGGGCACGATCTTGACGGAAGCGGTGAACGGGATAATGCCCAGCTCCACCGTGTCCATCCCGATCATGCCGGTGAGACGGTCGAGCTGGGCGACCAGCACGGAGGGCGGGCAGATCAGCGAGCGCAACGCGGCTTCCCACATCAGGACGTGCAGCTTGCGGCCGGGTCGGTACAGCCACTCCTGCCGCTGCACCCGGGAGCGCACAGCGGCGTCAACATCGCTGGCTCCGCCGAGGAGTTCCGCGTACCGCTGGATGACATGACGCGCGTACTCGGGGGTCTGCATCAGTCCGGCGATCACGGACTCTTCCCAGACCCACATTTCCGAGGTGCGGTCGATCTCGGCGCTCAGCCCTTCGTGCAGCGGCTTGAAGCCGTTCGCCAGCGCGCGACGCCATGACCTGATGTGGGACTCGAACCCGGCCAGCCGGGCGGCGAGTTCGGGGTACACCCCCGGCTGCTCGGTCGCGTCGGCCCACGCCCTCAGGTCCTCGGGGGTGGCCGTCTGCCTGCCGTTCTCCAGCTTGCTGACCTTGGAGCCGGGCCAGCCGAGACGCTGGGCGAGCTGCTGACCGGTGAGCCGACCACCAGGGCAGGTGAACCGGAGTTCGCGCAGTCGCGCCCCCAGGGCCACCCTGGCTTGCTGATAGTCAGTGCTCACCGGTCACGCGTCATTCGGTCGGGGCGAACTGGTCGAACGGCACAGCGTGGTGCATCGCCGCGTCACGCACCATGGCGTACCGAACGACCTCAGCCGGTTCGGTGATCAGCTCGATGTTCAGCAGGTTGTCGGCGTCATCGAAGTGCAGCAGCGCGACCAAACGCGAGTCGAAGATCCAGAAGTCTTCGGCGGGCAGGTCGGCGGCGTCCTCGCGCCACAGGTAGCGGATGTCCTCACCGACCGCTGCGTTGTGCCGGGCGTAGTCGAGCAAGAACCGCTGTTCGGTGGTCATCGGGTTGTCGGCGACGCGCACCCGCCCGACCGTCTTGCCAGCCTCGGTCTGTGCCTTGATGTTGACGAACCAGGGCTCGTTGGGGTCGCAGGGCGCGGAGCCGGTGGCCAAGAACGCTTGAAAGTCGGGGTCTTCACGGTCCGACGCGTAGCCGCGCCGAGTCTCCAGCCGCCAAGCGGTGTGCTGGAAGGTCTCGAACAGACGGCGGAAGGTGGCCCGGTCTACGAGTTCCGGCACCCGCTCCATCTCCTTCGGTCCCCAGTTCACGAGCAGTTCGCGCGGTACGGCCACCGCTGCCTCGTCCGCCCCGAAGTGCTTGAGCTGCGCGAGGTCTTCCGGGTCGGTGACGGGTGTGCCCTGAACGATGATCTCGCCGGTGCCCTCGTCGGTGTGCAGGGCGGGGCAGCCGTCGACCTTGCTGTCTGTGCCGGTGAAGCGAAGCTGACGAGCCATGGACGCTCTCCCTTCCAGGGGGTGTTGATCCAACAGCATGGTCCGGGGCCTCAGCTCGGTACTACGGGGTCAGACCGAGCCCAGGAGAAAACACCAGCAATCTCCGTGAGCCATCGAGCAAATTCGAGAAAACAGCATACCGTCGGGCGACTCCCCGCTTCTAGCGTCCCGTTCATGGCTACGAAGAAGAAACCGGACGTCGACCCGTACGCGGCTGCGGAGTCTCTGAGAGCAGCGCTGTGGGAGGCGGGCCGGATCGTTCTGCCGTCCCTCTCGGTCGACCACGTATCGCCGGACCTGAAGCTCGTTGAACTGGGGCGCGCCCGCGCCGACGTGATTATGAAGCTGGCCGAAGCACTGAGGCGAGGGGGTGGCGAGACGTGACACAACGAACGCCGCCTGCCGCAGACCGGCAGCCGCTGGACGTAGAGACCATGCGCGCGGGCGCGTGTCGGCTCCTCGCGGAGGACGCGAAGACGCCGACTGTCTCGGAGCTGGAGACGCTTACCCTCCAGTTGCGCGCGCATATCAACGTGCTCGTGCCGGAAGTCGAGCAGGCGGCTGGACGGCTCCCGTACGACGACATCCCCCGTTACTGCGCGCTCGCCTGCGTCGGCGAGGCACGAATGAAGCTCAGCCTGGAGCCGGGCCCCGGACTGCACGGCGGGATCGCATTCGCCCGGCGCCTCTCCCGTGTGGTCAACGCCCTGTGTGACCACTACGAGAACTTGGGCGGTGGCCACGCGTGACCCTGACGCTGCACCTCTGCCGCTATTGCGACGGGCTCATCACCGACCCCGAAGACGCCGTTCCCGTCGCCCACGAGCCGGGCATGTCCGGGCCCGGCTGGACCGTATGGGCACACCGCGAACACGCGCACCTCGTCATGCCCGACCCGCGCCCGCTCGCCCTCCTCGCCCGTATACGCGCGCTACGCGCCGCGCAGTCCAATCCCGGAGGGGAGAACCGCCGGTGAAGATCTGCGAGAAGTGCAGCCGGATGATCCGGCCCGGCGAGCCTTACACGTCTCACGACAAGCCGTCGACGTCGGCGGGCGGCTGGATCGTCTACATCCACAAGGAGTGCCCGCCCGAGTAGAGACGGCCGTCCGTCCTCCCATCCCCCGGAGGGCGGGCGGCATCAGGCCCCGGCCGGTCCCTGTGTCCCTGCCGGGGCCGCTCCATGTCTGGCGTACGCGAGCAGCAGTGAACCGTGTCGTGTGAGACACGGTTGCAGTCGTAGCCTGCCGAGCAACGGCTGAGGGAGGAACCGTGACGACCGACCCGGACGCACTGCGTGCCATGTCGGACCGCGAGCGGCTTGCTGCCTTGACGTCCTTGTCGCCGGTCGAGCTCGCCAAGCTGAAGGCCAACATGACTGCGGCCGGAGCAGCGGCTGAACGCCAGCACGGTCCCATGCAACGTGTCAGCCCGTGGGAGTTGGACCCTCCGGACGTCGAGCTCGACGACTAACAAGGGTGCGCCCGAAAGCTTCGCCGAGAGGCGCCCGGCCGCTGGGGGCCGGCGCGGGCGCTCTGTCGTCAGGACTTCGGCGGGTTGCCCTCGCGACCCCATCGCGTCGCCCAATACCGGTCTCGTATGGGGATGTACGCCGCGTACGCCTGGTGCGCCTCGTTCTGGGCATCGCGCTCCAGCTTGGTGACAACTGGAGGTTCCTCCGCACCGAGCGGCTTGAAGTCCCCCATGATCCGCTGTTGCTCTGCATGGGCGACGCTCACCCGGTTAAGAGCTTCCTTGTACTGCGCTTCGAGTTCCTCGAACGACTGGCTCATCACGCTTCCTTTCCACCCCGCTTTGGCGAGGTGGAGCGGGAGGCTACGACCTCCGCCGATGAATCCGCAAACAGCGGCGCCCGGCCCCTCGTGGTGAGGATGCCGGGCGATGTCCCTACGGGCCGAAGTAGCAGAGCGTCAACGTCTCTCCGACGGTGCTCTCACTGCCGGGGATGCGAATCATCCTGCTCGGACGGGAGCCACTTGGGCAGGATGGGCCCTGGATCACGTAGCTCCCCAGGAGGCTGTCACCGGTCACCTGCCGGAGTTCAGCCTCCGTCGGTGACTCGCCATCAGCCCCCGTCAGCCCGGCAGGCCCGCGCGGTCCAGCCGGTCCCTGCGCTCCTCGTGGGCCTACCGGGGCTGGCGCGCCCTCGGCGGGCATCAGGATGAAGGCGCTGGCCATGGTTAGGGCCGAGCCAATCAGGCCACCAAGAACAGCGGCTATCAGGAGGCTGCGGCTCGGTCTGTCGCTCATGCCGGGATCGTACGGCCGCAGGGAACGGGAGCGCCCGGCTCTTCGCGATGAGGATGCCGGGCGCGTACGGGGTGGTACCGGGTCAGCGGCGAGGGCCGTACTCGATGACGCCGGGGCGTACTTGCACACCGTGGTCGCCGGGCTGGGCGTTCGGGTCGTCCACGATGAGCGGCCAGTCGTATCACGTCTACAACCGCACGTCCGCCGAGTAATTCGAGAATGAGAAGGCTAAATAAAAAGGCTAAGTGAATGGGTGCGAAAGCGGGATAATAGGAGTACCGATCCCGCTGAATCTGGAGCCGTCCGAATGGTCTACATACTCCCGCAACCATCTGTCCTAGCGACAACCTCACACCATGAAACAGACAGCGTCGGATCGGCGGAAACCGTCCGGCTGCACTTCAGCAACCCGGAGGGGAAGACAGGCAACTCGGCGAAGAACGCCGTCGCCTGGTTCGACGACGATATTTCAGACGCAACCTCACAGGTGTGGCTCCAGGCGCACAACTACCTCCACTGGTACAACGCGTTCACGTTCACCTCTGGTGACGTCAACACCACCACCGACCGGGCCACGGCCACCTCGCACGGTCTGCCGTCAAGCCCCGGCTGGAAGGGCCAGCTCACC
Organism: Streptomyces yerevanensis; assembly: GCF_000716805.1. NCBI lineage: Bacteria > Bacillati > Actinomycetota > Actinomycetes > Kitasatosporales > Streptomycetaceae > Streptomyces > Streptomyces yerevanensis. The sequence goes on from NZ_JNWJ01000021.1 coordinate 189,635, forward strand.
ACCACCGGCACCCTGCCGACCGGCCTGTCCCTGGCAACGAGCTACTACGCCAAGCGGATCGACGCGAACACCGTCGAGTTTTACACCGACGCCGCGCTGACCGCGAAGGTCGACATCACCGCCGTCGGGTCCGGCACGCATACGTTCACCCCGGACAACACCTACTTCAACAACCAGCACCGGCACTTCTCTATCGAAGTCAGCAACTCCGACCTGGCGAACAAAAACACCCGGTTCTCTATCCCGTGGGGCTACGACACCACTGAGATCGGGTTTTTCCAGTCCAACGTGAACGTCAACGGCGGTAAATTCCGCATTACCGGCTCGTCCGGGTCCTACAGGCAATTGCAGTTCGCCAATACCCTGAGCGACAACCTGGTGCCGGACGGAACTGAGGGACGCTGGGCAGTTCAGGCCGACTCGACGGCCGAATCCGGGTCGAACGCGGGATCTGACTTCCGGATCACCCGCTTCAACGACAGCGGCGTGGCGCTCGACGCCCCTTTGTTCGTCAAGCGGTCCAACGGCAACGTCGGCGTCCAGACCACCGCGCCGGGCACCACATTCGACGTCGGCGCCGGTACAGGCAGCTACGAGGCCCGTGTGAACCGTGGCTCGAACGCCTCATTCCTTGCGACGTTGGCTTTGGCCACCTCGGGCACGGACCGGTGGGCGTTGCAGCTGCGGAACGACTCGACCAACGACCTGCACATCCGCAACAGCGCCCAGGGCTTCACCGCGCTGCTCGTGGAGGACCGGGCGACCGCCCCGAATATCAGCCTTCTGACCGGCACCAAGAGCTACGGCGGCGGCGTGGGTGTCGTGTTCGTCGCCAATGCCTCCACGGTCCCGGCTTCCAACCCCACCGGGGGCGTTGTCCTGTACGTATCCGGCGGGCGCCTCAAGATCCGCCAGCCCGACGGGACCGACATGTTCGTGTCCCTGAGCGCCACCTGATCAGACCCTTTTCCAGACCACGAGGAGCACACCATGCTGAGCTTGAACCAGAACGAACTGATCTCTGCCTACCAGGACGCGTGCATCGAGCTGCACTTGCTGCGGCGCCAGATGCAGGCTTTATCGCAGGAAAACGAGGCTCTTCACCTGGAGCTTCGGGAAGCGCAGCCGCACCCCACCGCCGACGGCCCGGCAAGCCGCAGCGACCCGGTACCGGCCAAGCCGTAGAAGCCGCGGATGCGAGGGTAGAGAAATCGGCCGGCTCGGTGGCGTCCACGGTCTCGGTACTGGTGAGGCCAAAAGGGGCCATGGGATGATCTTGAAGACGTGAGGGCCCGGCCCAAGTTGGCGAACAGGCTTGATGGCCCCGGAGTCCTAACTCAGACACCAGCCGCAAACTAGTGAGACGATCCGCGTGCCGGTGTCGAGATCCTGGTCCAAGCCCGCCGTACCATCTGCGCCCGGGAACGTGGACGGGCCCCTGCCGACGTCGGCAGGGGCCCGCTGGAGAACCGCGCTACGCCGCTACCACGGCGGCCTTCACCTTCCGGCGTTTCGGCGGACCGTAGGCTGGCCCGTGCCGCTCGCCGTACGCGACCGTGTACTCGTACGCGATGTTGTTCGCGAGCGGGATCGAACGGGACTGCGAGCCGCCGCCGCTGACCGTGTCTCGGATCGCCGCGTCTTTCCACTTCCCGACCGGCTCCTGCTTGAGGGTCAGCGCCAGGGCGCCCAGGTCGATCGTCTCCCAGTTTTTGTTGATCACCAGGGCGACTGCGCGGAGCATCATCCCGTCCCACGACGTCGGGTCCGAGCCCCAGGCGTCGAGGACCGTCGTCAGCGTCTTGCGCAGGAGACCGTCCGTGGGGGCGCGCATCCCGTGCACCACCTTGAGCGCCTGGATCGCCGAGACGCCGTTCTTCGACGTGCCGCTCGATACGTGCAGACCGCAGCTCTCCACGTCCTTGTTGATCGTGACCGCCTCGACCTCCTTGGCGGTCACCGCCACGGCGAAGTTCTCATACGGCTTCACCGCGCGGCGGTCGCGATTCGCCGCCAAAAACAGCTTGGCCTCCTGCTGCATGGTCAGTCCCTCGTACACCATGCAGTCCCGTTCGAAGTCCGGGCCCTCAATGTCCAGAGCGACCTTGGTGGAGTGCTGGCCGTCAAGTAGGAAGTCGCCTTCCGGCCGACGGGAGACGATCGCGGGCATCAGCACCTCACGGTCCCAGATCTTCGCCAGACGGCCGGCCCACTTGGCCTGGAACATGCGCTGCGCGTCGAGGTTCCGGTCGACCCGCAACTGCGAGACCGCGATGGCCTCGTAGTACTTCTTCACGACCGGCTTGGACCGGACGATCTTGCGTGTGCTGGACACGCGCCCCCCTCAGTATCACGGTGGTCGGACGCAGAGCACGTTACGCGGAAAAATCTCCGCGTGTTAGGAATTCACGCGGATAGCGGATCTACGCGTGCAACGAATCCTCGCGGGCACCGGCCTTGGTACTGGTGGGCTCGCGTATTCAACTGTCGCCAGTCCTCCACTAGACAGAGGTGAAAGTCACTCTCTGTAGCTACTGAACTTGATCGGGCGATGTCGGGTGATTGCCTGACAGGTGAGGGATGGGTCCGGTAGATGTGTGTGCGTGAATGACTCCACGTCCGAGGACGGCGAGCCCACCTCCTTCGTCGAGAAAACGAAGAACCTGTGCGGGAAGCACAAGGGGAAGATCCTCGCCGCTGGCACAGCCCTGGGCGGTGTGGCCCTGGCCGTCGTTTTCGTGGTCGCCAGGCAGGCCATGGAACAGAACGCCACCGAGGATGCCGAGGACACCGGGTCGGTCGCCGACCCTGCGGCCGTGGACGAGCGACGGAAAACCCCCGTCAAGCACCCGGTAGTCGGGCACACGAGGACCCTTGCTGACGGGCGCGTTGTTCCCGTTGCGGGCTACGAGCGGGGCGGCTCCTTGGATGACGACGATGAGGACGAAGACCCCGGCGAAGCCGCAGCCTGAGCCCCTGAGGGAAGGGCACCGCGGCCTCTCATTCCTATACGGTGTCGGCAGAGCCGCCGCAGAGCGGGGGCTTACTGGTGAATTCGCGTATCCATCGGTCGCCAGTTCTCGGATGATCCGGGGCGGCTGGTGACTGTGTTACTGGAAGGTGCGCGGTTCGCAGGCGAACTCGACGGCCTTCTCCCACTCGGGGCGCGGTGGGTTTCTCCTGATCGCGACACGTCCGGCTTGATGCCGGAGAACGATGTGTGCTTCACCGTCACAGAGGGGGCACAGTGAAGACGTGGAAGTGCACAACGTGTGGGGCGACTTGCAAGGTGGACATGCTCCTGGGCAGCCCTGTCCTCCATAAGGTACCGGGAGGTCGAATGATCTGCCGCAGATCAGGCGAAAGGATCTTTCAACCTGGCGTCCTCGATGCCGATGGCAACCTGATCCTTCGCGGTATCTCGGAGAATAACCGGAGCCGCATGCGTGAACCTCTGCCGACTCCAACCTGGTTCCCGACCTGGGACGGCCGCACGATGCCTACTCTCGCACTCCCTGCAAAGCGCCCGTTGGGGATTTGGATTCCAGACAAGGCATTCAGTCAGCAGAAATCCATGGTCGAGATCTATGCCCGGTCAACCGGATATATCGAGTGGGACCCGACTGAGGGTTACTTCTCGGTATCCAGTCGGAGCCTAATTCGCCTGACGGAGCAGCTCCTAGGGCGTTTTCCGTTCGTGGCTGTCGGTCGCGAGTACAACAACGATGAACGGTGCACAGCATCCTGCCGAGACGCTAAAGGGCACCTGTGCACATGCTCATGCCAAGCACTCCATCACGGGAACGGCAAATGGATGTCGGGCTGGCAGATCGCCGCGAGGCAGACGTCTATGGTGGCGGGCAAAAACTGGAGTTGGCTCCTCGTTCGCCAAGGGTAGTTGCGCCACCGAAGTGGCCGAGGAACTCAGCCCACTCCTCGTTGGTGGCGCGAACCGGCAAGGAAATGGAACAACGGAACAGCCATCAGCGCTAAGCACTTGATCTTGGGACCGGAGTCCTAGCCCGGACACCAGGGAACAAGTAGGGGTCCAGTACTGGTATGCCCAGAAGCCGCCATGAGATGATCTTGAAGGTCTAAGTGCCGATGCCGGGGACCCTTCGACCGGGACGTCAGGACAGCGCCACCTCGCGGTTCCACCTGGCGTGCGCATGGGCCGCCACCTCGGCCAGCAGACTCCGCAGGGCCTCCCGCGTGCGTCCGTGCGTTTTGACCACGTGGCAGTTCGGGCACAGCGCGACCATCTGCTCGGGATGGTCACGGCCGCCAGCCGCGATCTCCTCCAGGTGATCAACCTCCAGAATCGGAGTCCCATCGTCTTTCACGTCCGCAGGCTGACCGCCACAGTCTGGATTCTCGCACCGGCCACCGCACCTCAGAAGAACAGCTTCGCGTGCCGCCGGAATCCGAACCGGCCGGGATCCTCCCGCGCCGCTGCGCCGACCGCGCGTCCGTGCTTCGCGCTCCTCCACCGCGGCCACCAACCGCCGGTACTCGACACTGCCGACGGCCACGGCCGGAGCCTCGACGGCATTCTCGCCCCGACCCCGGAGCCCGTCACACCGCTGGTGTCGGTACCGACCCACCGGCACGCCGCCCTTGCCGCACACCGGGCAGGAACGGGAATCCACCACTGGACCGTCGGCCGCCCGAGGCTGGAGAACCGGTGCGGCGCGAACCTTCTCTGCGCGCGAGACCATGACACCGGATAGCAGGTCGGGAGGTGGCGGCGCGGGCCGCGGTGTCCTTTTCGGAACCGGCCGCTTTGCCCGAACCAGCGACGGGGCGTTCAACTGCTCCTGATAGTGCTGGGCGAGCACATCCTGAAAGAAGGCCCGCGAGGCGTAGGAGGCGACCCGGATCGGCTCGTAGACATTCCGGACGCCGTCCGGCCCCCGCGTCGGCTTGCCCATCATTCTGATCATGTACGACGTCCAGCCGTGCCGCCTCAGCGTGTGCGCGGTGATCCGCTCACTGCTCGGCACCCGCACTATCGCATCCTCTGGAAGCCTCCTCCGGTCCTCGGACGACAGCGCCGGACAGGGGACCTCCACTGCCCTCGGCGTAGCGTCGCGGCGGGCGGCCATCAGGACATCCCTGCGCCGCACGGCGGCCTTTGTGCCACTCACTGGGTGGTCTCCTTGAGGGTGGTGTGTTCGGTATCGGCGAGGGCGCGGCACTCTCCGGCCTTGGGGAACATCTCTACAGCCGTTGGCGCTGAGAAGGATCATGGTCGGCTAGCGCAGTGATCCACTTCGCCGCTGGGGTTCGGTGAAATGCCCCCGGACTTGCTCCGTGGCTGGCTAAGGTCCGGCTCGTGCCGGTTGAGTTTCTGAGTGATGAGCAGGCCGTTATCTGGACCTTCCAGCTCCGAACGAGGTGCTGAACTGGACGATCGCGTGGCTTGCACTGTCAGCTAAGGGGTAGTCAGCGTCGCTTGCCGAGGCCGGGCAGGCCACCGGGGACTGCCCGCACGCTGGTCGAGGGTTCGTCCGCGACAGGCCGCGTCGGCTGCTGTACTGGGGTTGGCTTTGGCCTCAACGGTGGAAGTTGAGGCGCTTTCCCGGGCCGACCGTTTGCCACGACGTTGTCTGAGACCGGGCAAACGGCGATCTTGCCAGGAAGCTGGTGAGAGTAGAGACGACCGGTCCTCGTGTTGACTTTGGTGATGGCGCCGCAGTCGGCGCACTCGTGCTTGACCGCGTATGGGTTACGCATGCTGCCCCTCCCCGCTGCCAAGCCCAGGAGCGAGCCACGGCATCATGGCAATGCTGGCGTGCCCACGCACGATGCGCTAGAAGTTCATCTGACCGGGATGCCTCGGCGAAGATCGCCGAGCTGTCCGAGTGCGACCGCGAGTTCGTTGCGGAGCCGTTCGTTTTCCTCGTGCAGTTTGCGGTTGGCGTCCCGCAGCGCTCTGGCCACCGTCTCGTGTGACCTGGTGATGATCCGCTGCTGATCGGGCAGAGTAGGTCGCCCCGTGGCGGGCTGGCCGCAGTAACTGGAGCGACCGACAGCGACACATTCCGCGACGGCGTCGAACTGGTGGCGGGCTAGACCTCGGCGTCCTCTTCTTCCGCGGCGCCCTTGGTGTAGTCATCCACCCACCGCTGCTCATGTCTGCAGTTGCCGGTGGCGTGGCCGCGGGGGTTGAGGCACTGGGAGCGCCAGTAGCCGCTTACGTCACCGGTGTAGGGCGGCCGGGGTGGGGGGCTGGAGAGGCTGGAGCTGTCGTCCTGTTCCGCAGCGGCTTGGTTGAGGATGCGGGCGACCTCAGCAAGGATGTCGCCGGACTCCTCAGCCTCGCCCTCGTCGTCGGTCGCAGCTGCGGTCGCGCGGGCGACGGCGATGACGCCTCCGATCACGGCAGCAGCCACGCTGATCGCCCCCACCTTGCTGGCGGGCCCGAGCTTGTTCCAGGCGTCAGTCACGCGCCGCCGCAGAGGCTTTCGCTCGACGTCATTTTCTGGCGGTGGGCCGGATGGCGGTTCGTGCGATCGCGGCCCATCAGTCATGTGTCCCCCTTGGCGGAGAGTTGCCGGGGCCGCCCATTCTGGCAGTCAGAAATTCCACAGGCACGCACCGGACGGTAACCGCCCCTCACCCGTGATCGACGACCTTCCCTGGAAGCCCAGCGCGGCAACGGATCACTGTGCTAGCCCACCTTGATCGTTCTCACCGATAACCGCTGTACCGATGTAGAAACCTACCGAACACTTCCGTCATGCCCTTCGGTAGTGCCTTCGTCAGTGATGTGGCCGTCTCCCCAGCGCTGTGCCTCGCTTGCTTCCCAAGCCGCGCGCATAGCGTCGTTCGGCTCGCTGAGCACCCATGCCCCGTGTTCTTCGTCCCATTCGAACCCGGGCGGGGGCTCGAAGTTGGCCTCGTCAGTGGGGACGACGACGAGATTTCCCAGCTCCTCCCGGAATTCGACCGTCGCGTAGCGGCTGCCTTCCACCTCAATGTGTGCCTTGATGCCATGGACGAACTCGGTTTCGGTCCAGTAGTAGAGGAACCGCATGATGGCTTCCCCGGCTCCGTCCTGGCTGGCCTTCTTGGCGGCCCGCTCCTTCACGAAGAGCAACAGCAGATCATGTATCCGCCAGCGTTCCGGAGGAGTGGCCTGGTCCCACCAGTGCTGTTCGAGCAGGTGGGCTCGGGCGAGTTCCAGCAGCAGCGGCCGGGTTGCGGCCGGGGTGCTGTCCGCGAGCACCCCCGCGCCTGCGGTGGTCAGGTAGGGATTCAGTGGGACAGAAAACTTGCGGAAGAGTCGCGCCGTCTCGCCCAGTGGATAGCGGGGGTTATGGGAGAGCAGGCGCAGCAGTCGCTGCTGCTTCTTAGTGAGGTGGCGGTATGAGACCCGGAAGGCCGTCCGGACGGCCAGTTGGCCGTCGTCCGGGTACTTCAGCTTCTCCAGCCGGTTCCGTTCATCGTCAAGTTCATCGGCCAGGTGGGCGAGCGAGCCATGCCGGTCGCCTTTCAGGATCGCGGCCGAGACGTGCAATGCCAGCGGCAGTAGCCCGCACAGCTTGGCGAGGCGCCTGGCCTGGGTCCTTGCGGACACGCAGGTCGTGTGGGTTGAACAGTTGCAAGGCAGTGTCGATCAGTTCCACCGACTCGTCGACGGTGAGCACCTTCAATTCCACATGACGCGCACCGGAGAGCGAGGTGAAGGTGTGGCGGGATGTCACCAGGACGCGATGATTGCCGAGGCCGGGCAGTAGCGCTTTCACCGCATCGGCTGTCGGAGCGTTATCGATGAGGATCATGGCGGGGCCGCTGAACTCCGCGAGCTTGGCACGGTAGAGCGCCGCCCGGCCTGGTTCTGTCGGGGGCATGTGCTCGCTGGTGACGCCCATGGTGTGCAGCATGACTTCCAGCGCGTGCGCCGCGCTTATCGGTGTCTGCCGGGCCTTCTTCTCCGCTTCGCCGGCGTAGCCGTCTAGGTCGACGTACAGGGCGCCGCCGGGGAAGCGACCTTCTTCGACGGCTATGTGTGCCGCATGTAGCGCCAGGGCGCTCTTGCCGACCCCGGGCATGCCCACCACCACGGCCGTACGCCGGCTGCCCGAAGCGGGATCGAGCACCTCAAGCAGTTCCTTGATCTCGTCCTGGCGGCCGACGAAGCCCTCAGGCTCACGAGGCAGACCAACGACGCCCACGACAGCCTGGTCGCCGCGGGAGTCCGCTCGATCGCGCAGGCGGGACAACTCTTCCCTGTCCGAGCCACTGATGCCTAACGCGTTAAGGATCGCCTTGAGCGTGACAGACGACGGCGGCCCTTTCTCGGCGTTCAGCGCATTGCTGACCGTCGCCTTGGCGACCGCCTCGCCGTTGAGCTGTGTCTGCGTAACGATGTCGGCTTGGCTCAGGCCCTGACCTTTCATAGCGGCCCTGAGCCGCATCTTCAGTTCCCTGTTGGCGCCGTTCGGCTCCGTATCGGTCACCCTGCCCCCTGACCTTGTTGTTCATCCTTGTTCACTGAACCCGGTGAACGCCTCACGAGCTGATTCTGTACTCGACCGGCCCGGCCGGTCGCGTGGAATCGGCACGATCGTTATGGAGGAGTACCGGAGATGACCATCGAACTGGCAGTGGCCAGCGCCCCCGTTCTGCTGGTGGGGATGCTTGTGCTGCGGCGGCGCAAGGCCCGGTCGAAGACGATGGGACTGGTCCGTGAGATCCGCGATTTGATCACGTTGCGCATGGTGCTGCGGGACACGAAGCCCGATCAGCGCGAGAGGCTTCTGGCGGCGCACCGCAAGTGGCGGTTCGAGCCGGCCAAGAAGTCCCGAGGCTGAAGCCCGGGGACCAGCACGGGCGGGGAGAGCGATCCCCCGCCCGGCGCCTGGCTCATTCCTCCCCGCCGTCGTCGTCATCGTCGAGCTCGATCGAGTCCGGGTCGCGCAGGGGCCGCAGCCCGTCGCGGGAGTGGTGGACGGGGTGAAGCTGTAGCGCACCAGGCAGTTCAGATTCCGATGCTTGAGCAGGACAGCCGCGCGACGTCCTTGTGGACGCCCTCCATCAGCGGGGCGCGGCCCAGACCTCCGACCGCGGCGATCACGCGGAACACTGAGAACACGGCCCCCACACCAGGCCATGCCTGCAACCCGGCTGCGAGACAGGACCGTTCACGCCGTTACTGTCGACGCCAGCACCTTCGGCGAGTGGCCACGCGTCAATTACCGCTGAAGATTCGACGCTATGAAGCCCTGAAGATCACAAACGGCGACCTGCGGAAACGTGATCACTCCGGAGGCTCTCGCAGATGAACTTTTTGCGAGTGACTCATCGTCACGAACGTCACTCGCAGCTACAGCAGATGATGCGATCAGTATTCGGCCGGGACGGCGCCGAACTGGACCTGCTACTCCGACGCCCGTTCCGGGCGGGCCTTCCCGTACCGCTCCCATGCTGCCTGCTTGGAGATACCGAGCGCTTCGCCGATCTGCGACCAGGAATGGTCCAGGAAGCTGGCGCGCAGGGCCGCGTCGCGGGCCTGGCGGGCGAAGTTGCCGTCCGACAGGCGGATCGCGGCCAGGGCAGCCATCGGCTTGTCCGCCAGGATCAGGGCGTCGAGCTGTTTGCCAACGTCGCGGATCTGATCGGCGAGGGCGGCCGGGACGGCGCTGTCGGCGAACTCGGCGACATGCTCATCCCGCCACTCGGCCTCTGCGGCCTGCTCGGCCTCGCCCTCCTCGTCCGTCAGCGGATGGCTGTCGCCGCCGCGATAGCCGCCCTTCCCGTCCATTCCGGGAAGGGCGTCGGGGCCGCGCCATCCGCAGCTGCAACCAGCCGCCACGCCCACGGGGACGATGAACTCGGGGTCGGACTCGTCCAGCACGGTCAGGGCATTGAACTGGTGCCCGTCGAACTCATAGGTCGTCATGGCCGTAAGGTTTTCATTACGGCCCATCGGGCGTCAAGCTGGATCGTCAGGATTCCATTACGTGCAGGCTTCGCGAGAGTCGACGTCAGAACGTGCGCTAAGCCGCCACCGTGATCAATCTCGGCGCCAACCACGGTTCCATTGCCCCGGGGTCGAACCTCAGGGCGGGGACTGCGACTTGTCGTGTTCGGGCGTCGTTGAGGCGTCTCGTTGTGAGAGCCGGTCGTGTTCGACCGATGCTGCTTGCCCGTCGAAGTATCGATCGATGCGCCGCATCACCATGGCGCACTTGTCGCTCCCCTCGTAGGGGCTGCGGCTCAGGGCGTCCAGCTTCAGCGACATCGGAGCCAGGCGGCGTGAGACGGGACAGTGGCGAAATGATTTGCGTTTGTGTCGTTTTGGCCGGGCTGTCGCACTGAGGGAAGGATAATTACTGTTATCCTTCCCTCCGTGGACGACCCGTCAGCAGACGTACCCGGCACCGCAATTACAGCCCTGATGACCGTACAAACGGTCGAACCCCCGGAGGCCGAGGAAGCCCGCACCGGCCTGGAGATCCACTACTCGGACGACCTGCCCCGACTGGTCTCCATGTGGCTGATGTCCAAGCGCTCCGCCCATACCCGTCGCGCCTACGCCCGCGGCTTCCGAAACTGGGACGCGTTCTGTCGCTCCCTCGATACTCACCCGATGGCCGCGCGCCGACCGCATGCCGACGCCTACATGCGCAGCCTTGAAGCATCCGGTGTGCCGTCGACCTCCGTGGCACATGCCCTCTCGACCGCCAGCTCCTTCTACCGGTATGCGATCAGCGTCGAGACCACCGACCGCAACCCCTTCGCCGACGTCGATCGGCCCACCGTCGACCCGGACCACTCGGCAACCGAGGGCCTGACGGAGAAGGAGACAGCGAGCCTGATCGCCGCTGCACGAGAGCTATCGCCGCGCGCGTACGCCCTGGTGCTGCTCCTCTACACCCTCGGCCTGCGGGTGGACGGCGCACTGTCCGCCGATGTCTCCTCGCTTGGCTACGATCGCGGGCACCGCACGCTGACCATCACGAAAAAGGGCGGGGCCACCGCGAAGTTGCCGTTGCCGCCCATCACAGTCGACGCCCTGGACGGCTACCTGGCGGGGCGGACGGAGGGGCCGCTGTTCATCACCCGTACCGGGGCCCGGTTGCGTGAACCGGAGGTGTGGAAGATGCTGCGCCGCCTGGCCAAGCGCGCTGGCCTGCCGCAGGTCAACACGATCCACCCGCACGTTCTGCGGCACGGGTTCATCACGGATGCTCTCGACCAGGGCGTGCCGCTGCACGTCGTCCAGGACGCGGCTGGCCACAAGGATCCACGCACAACCCAGCGTTACAACCGGGCCCGGCGCCGCTTGGACGGGCATCCGGCGTACACCGTGGCAGCGTCGATGGCGGGTCGGCTGGACCATCGCGACGAGGAAAGCTGAGTAGCTCCGTAGCCTTGGCTCACGGCCGCCTCGGCGGGATCGCTCACCCGGGCCTCAACGAGGCTATCCGGCTGAGCGGCCGCTGCCTGAGCGGGGCAGAGCTACAGCGGCTCCCCGCAGCTGCGACAGGTGGACTCGCCATCCTCATAGATCATGCTGCAGCAGTACTTGGCGTCGCCGTGGGTCCCGTCGTCGCCCCAGTCGCAGCCGAGCTCCTGATGGACGGCCAGGCCCTGCGGGTAGCCAAAGTCGACGTCACAGCTGGGGCAGACGTACAACGTCACGAACTCATCCTTCCGCCCCGTAGCAGCGCGGCTTCTCGGGGTTGCGAGGCCTGACAGCTACTCGGGGACGCCTCATCGAAACGGGTCTGGGTGTAGGCCGAACACGTGCTTCGGCGCGCGATTTTGGCCTACAGACTGTCAAGGATCTTGGTACGACGGTCCTGATATTCGGCATCGCTGACTGCTCCTGCGGCATACAGCTGGTCCAGCGTGGCGAGACGCGAGGCGATGTCCTGCACGGGAGCCGTCGGCTGGCCACCCACTGCCGACGCAGGAGCCGTGGCGGCAGGGGTCGAGCCCTGAGCGATGTGCATCCGCAGCCGGTCCGCGAGCGCTTTCCCGTCAGCCTTCGGAATCTGCTTGATCTCAGCTCGGTTGCCCGACGCGTACACCGTCAGCGTTCCCTGGACTATCCCGCCGTTCCACTGAACCGAGGAGACCTTGCTGTAGGGGAAGTCCTCGATCTGCTGCGACATGAACCCGTGCTTGAGAAAGATCAGCCGATGGTCGGTCATCGCCAGCAAGCCCAGGCCGCCGCCGTAGTTACCGGTCGCCAGCATGTGAACGGCCTCGCCCTCCCAGAGCACCTCGGGAAGTTTCGCAATCTCCCGCTTGGAGCCGAACACCACTCCTCCCAGCCGTGCTGCAGCAGCGTCGATGTCCGGGCGGACGGGCTTGATGTTGGCCATCACAGACCTCTCTCAGAACAGGTACAGGGAGCGGCGGCCTGTGTGGGGTCAGGCATAGCGCAATGAGGCTAGCGGTATATCGCCCTCCGACCCTCGGGCCAGGCAGAAGACTCCAGATCTTTATCGTCTTGGTGCGGGGCGGCAAGGACGCGGACCCTCGACGGTCAGAGGTAACCGACACCCTTGGAACGTTCACGGCGGACGGTGGCGCCGACGGAGTCCGGGTTGGCGTCAAGGCGGATCTGGAGGATGTTCGCGACAGCCACGGCGTTGCTGACACCGGAGTGCAGCTGTTCGCGAGCGAGGTGGGCGATGCTCGGCGAAGTGCCGCTGCGTTCGCCGTTGTTCGGACTGGTCAGGGGCACGTTGGTCGGCCGCTCGGGTTCCTCGTTCCCATCCTGTTCGCTAACGATGTTCGGCTGTTCGGCAGCCGTGTTCGCCGAGTACGCGGACACCGTAGGTGGCGAGTTGGAGAGGCGGGTGCGGATCTGCTCGGCGGCGAGGAGTTCGGCGGCAGCCCGGTCTTCCGCACGCGCAACCTGGCGGCGGACATCCGCGACGGCGAGAGCGGCGTTCGCACGGGACATCTCCTGCTGTACCCATGCGGCGTCGGCCTCCGAAAGGTCCCGGTCGATGAAGCGCATGACCCCGAACCACAGAGTCTTCGCGAACAGGCTCACCCCGGCTCCGACGACACCCAGGGCCGGGCTGCCCAGGGACAGACCGTGCCAGAGGATCGCGCCCATCGTCGCAGCGAGCAGCGCCCAGCCGAGGCGCTTGGAGAAGCCACGCTTAGCCGGATCGAAGCGGCTCAGCCACTCCAGAAGGATGTTGACCATCCAGGCCAGGTCGAAGACCACTGCGGCGGCGAACCCGATCCCACGTCCTAGCAGGACGCCGATGCTGTAGGTGGACCAGATGACTGAGATCAGGGTGAGGGCGAGGACCAGACTTGCGGCGGCCCGCAGGGCAACCCGGTCCCAGTCGCGGGGCAGGGCAGGGATGGTGACGGCGTAGTGCTCGGGGACGTCGTGGGTGACGCCGTCGATGGTGTGCGGTACATGGCGGACGTGGGTCTCAGTCCGGAGCTTCACGATGATTCCTTCGTGTGGAGTCCGGCTCCAGGCGCCGTTCGGTGGTCAGATCACCTTTGGCGCCGCTCTGCTTCGCAGTACACATGCCGTACACATGGCTGCGAGATGGGCCGGGATAGCGAGAGAAAACGAGGGATGTGTTTCCGCTGGTCAACCGGCCTGTGAGCTCATTTGTGCTGGTGGTTCTACCACCTTGAAAGACCTTGTAATGCGTAGGTCGTCGGTTCGAATCCGACAGGGGGCTCCAACAGCATGGATGACCCGCCGGATGTCCCCCCTCACATGACTTGAGGGGGGACATCCGAGGGCAGGAACCCCGCCTCCCTCATCCGCCCCGCCAGCTCCACGAGCCCTGCGGGAGTGTCGTGCAGCAGTAGGCGGAGTCTGAAGCCGTCCGGGTACGTTCCGGCGTCCTCGTCGTCGGCCTGGACCGTGGCCGCGTCGGAGAGGGACTGGAGGAGGACCGTGAGGTCCTGGGGTGCCGCGTCGGCCAGCAGTTGGGCGGCGTTCTCGACCAGGATCGTCAGGGGGTGTGCGGGGGGCGGCCCGTCGGGGTCGGAGTGCCATAGGGCCTTCTCCGAGACGCAGTCGTGGAAGGCGTCCCAGTTGTGGCCGAAGTAGGCGGGGAATGCCAGGGCTCTTGCCCATGTGGAGAACAGCCCCGTCCTGGTGCTGCAGTCGGTGCCGCGGACCACTGCCGAGAAGGATTCTCCGGAGGGCTCGTGCGCGGTCAGTCGTAGCCAGTTCATGGTGCGGTCCACAGGTTCCTCGGGTTCGTCGGGTGCCTAGGGTTCCTCGGGTGATGCCGTCGTGCCCAGCGGTGGGCCCCCGGCGCCGAAAGTACGGCGCCGGGGGCCCACCGGATGACTACAGCCTGGATGACTACAGCTCGGTGTGGTGGTCGTGGAAGAGGTCGGGGAGGTCGGCGTGATTGCTTCCTACGAAGTAGAGGAGGAAGGCGACGAGCCTGCTGACTATCCCGTCGTTGTCGTTGTTGATCGCGTTGAGGTTCGCGTACATGGCGTCACCGCGCTCGTCCGCCTGGCCCATCGTCTCGTTGTACTGGGCTTCGAAGGCCGGGTCCTCGGCGGGCAGGAAGGTGTTCGGGTCCGGCTGGTTGCCGCCGCTGCCGCCCGGCTGCGGGTCGCCCTCCGTCTCCTCGGCGACCGGTGCGAGGTTGTCGTCGACCGTGGTGCCGGTCGGGGGGATGGCCCCTGCCGCGTCGTCCGCGCCGGGGAGGCCGACGTAGGCGTAGAGGTGGAAGTTCGCGTAGTGGTCGTTGGTGTAGAAGACGAAGCCGTTGGCGTTGTCCCGGACGATGCGCTCGGCGTTGCGGCGGGTGTTGCGGGTGGGCCGGAAGTCGATGTCGTACTCCGTGAAGCTCGGCGCCACCGCGTTGGGGTAGTTGGCCCGGATGTACGCCGTGAGCTGGCCGTCCCGGTCGCCGTAGGCGCCGCCACGGTAGATGAAGCCGGTGATGCCGTCGGAGGGATTGGTCTCCCGCGAGGCCTTCTTGTCGGAGGGCCATCCCTTGGCGGTCCAGAAGGCGGTCATCTCGTCGAGCTTCGTGGGGAAGCCGCCGAAGTTCTTGCCGTCGTCGACGGCGGCGGTCGCCGTTCCCTGTGACTGGGGCCCCAGGGCGGTGAAGCCGCCCAGGAGCGTCGCGACTGCGAGGAAGAGCACCAGGAACTTCGCCGTGAACCGGCGCGAAGGCTGGGGGCGGTGCCGGTGGGCAGAGCCCGCGAGCGCGGCCGGCTCGGAGGCCGCCGTGAGGTCTGGGGTAGGCATGCGCTTTTCTCCAGATCGATTGTGTGGATCGTGTGGTCGCGCGCCGGGTCCGGCTGTCCTCGACGGACAGAGACGGACAGAAGAGCTGCCGACGGGCGTCGTGCCTGACCGACGCTGGCAACCGGAACGTTGATTGGCACGTCCCTTTCACCGGGGCAATCAACCTCGTGGGCAGCCGTGGATTGTTCGCCGAGCCGTTTCGTCGCCGCTGTCAACGGCCGATGTCACAGCGGGAAAGGGTTCACGCCCGAGCGGTGCGATACGTACGTTTGCCGCCCTGAACGGCTTTTTCGCCAGCCAGACAGCCACGTACGGCCATAGACACGTACGGACCTGGACACGTACGGGCCGTAGACACGCACTGCCATAACCACGTACTGCCAAGGAAAGGGGACGGCTTCGTGGGACGTCCCGAAAGAACGGTGGACCCGGCGGCCGGTCCGGTGCAGCGTCTCGCCCACGAGCTGCGGGAGCTGCGCATGGCTGCCGGCGGGCCGTCGTACCGGACCATGGCCCGGACGGCGGGGTTCTCGGCGACGACGTTGTCCCAGGCGGCGGCCGGACAGCGGCTGCCGTCGCTGGCCGTCGTCCAGGGGTACGTACGAGCCTGTGGGGGCGAACCCGGGGAGTGGGAACCGCGGTGGAAGGCGGCCGAAGCGGAGGCCGCGGAGATCCCCGTGGACGAGAAGGCCGACGAGGACGCGGCGCCGCCGTACCGGGGTCTCGCGCGCTTCGAGCCGGCCGACCGTGACCTGTTCTTCGGCCGGGACCGGCTGGCCCACGAGCTGTGCGAGCTGGTGTCCGAGCAGCGGTTCGCGGTGGTGTTCGGGGCGTCCGGAAGCGGGAAGTCCTCGCTGCTGCGGGCCGGACTGATCCCGCGTCTTCAGGACAAGATCGCGGACCGGGGGAGTCCGGCGGTGCTGCGGATCCTCACTCCGGGGGACCGGCCCGCCGCCCGGTACGAGGACCTGCTGGCCCCGGCCGAGGACGAGCCGGAGAGCTGGGTCGTGGTGGACCAGTTCGAGGAGGTCTTCACCCTGTGCCGGGACAAGGCCGAGCGGGCACGTTTCATCGGCCTGCTGCTGGCCGCCCGGAAGCCGGACAGCCGGGTGCGGGTGCTGATCGCGGTGCGGGCCGACTTCTACGCCCGGTGCGCCGAGCACCGGGAGCTTGCGGACATGCTGCGCGGCGCGGCACTGCTGGTCGGGCCGATGACGGCGGACGAGCTGCGGGAGGCGGTCGTCAAACCGGCGCAGGCGGCCGGTCTGCTGGTGGAGCGGGAGCTGACTGCCCGGATCGTCGAGGAGGTCCTGGACCAGCCCGGCGGGCTGCCGATGCTCTCGCACGCCCTGCTGGAGACCTGGCGGCGGCGCCGCGGCCGGTTGCTGACGCTGGCCTCGTACGAGGCGGCCGGCGGCGTGGGCGGCGCGATCGCGGCCAGTGCCGAGGAGGTGTACGGGCAGCTGACCGCGGATCAGGCGGACGCCGCCCGGCGCCTGCTGTTGCGGATGGTCGAGCCAGGGCGCGGTGCCCCCGACACGCGGCGCCCCCTGAACCGGGCCGAACTCGACGCCTGGGCGTGCCCCTACGTACCGGTGGTGGTGGAGAGGCTGACCCGCGCCCGCCTGCTCACCGTCGACGAGGAGGACGCCCACCTCGCCCACGAGGCGCTGATCACCCGCTGGCCCCGGCTGCACGGCTGGATCGAGGAGGACCGTGAGCGGCTGCGCCATCACCGGGCGCTGACCGAGGCGGCCCGCGCCTGGCTGGAGCACGAACGTGACCCGGGCACGCTGTACCGGGGCGTCCGGCTGGCGCGCGCGGAGGAGCTGTTCCCTGAGCCCGCGCGTGACCCCGAACTGACCGTGGCGGAACGGGAGTTCCTCGTCGCCGCCTTCGAGGCCCGCGAGGCGGAACGCCGGGCCGCCGCCCGCTCGACGCAACGGACACGGGCCGCGGTGGGCGTGCTGTCGGCCGTACTCGCCGTGGCTCTCGTCGCCGGACTGGTCGCGTGGCTGGAGCACGGCGACAACCAGCGGCGGCGCACCGAGGAGGCGGCTCGCCGTATCGCCGCTGTCGCGGAGTCCCTGCGTACGACCGATCCCCGCACCGCGCAGCTGCTGGGCGTCGCCGCCTGGCGCGCGGCCGAACTGCCGGAGACCCGGAGGGCTTTGCTGGGCTCACTCGGCCAGCCGGAACCCGACTCCTTCAACGACCCGGCGCCGGGCGACGGCCCCAAGCGCTTCCCGATCGACTCGGGTCGCAGGTTGCTCAGCGTCGAGGGACGCGTGTGGCGCACCTGGGACGTGGTCCGGCACCGGCAGCTCGCCTCGGGTCGCCTGCCGGGGGACGGCAAGGTGGTCGGCGCCGCTCCGGACGGGCGGTTGCTGTCGATCGTCGGAGACGACGGGGAGCGGCTGTGGGACACCGCAGCCGGGCGGTGGCGTGGCGACCGGTTGCCTTCCTCGTCCTTTGTGGACTTCTCCGGGAGCAGTTACCTCGTGGGCGACATGAGCGACTACCGGGTGCAGGTGCGCTCGTCCGCCGACGATGGCCTGCGGTTCCAGACGCAGGCGGCCAGTACGACGGTGGTGGCGCCGAGCGCGGACGGCCGGCTGGTCGCGTCCTGCACTGACGGGCGTCCGCCCCTGGTGCGGGACCTGAAGGCGGGGCGCAGGCTGCCCGGGGCCTGGGAACGGGACGGCGAGATCTGCGGCCAGGACCGGTCGCAGCTCGTGCTCGGCGGCGGCGAGCGAAGCGAGGCCGAAGCCGGGGGGAGGCTCGCCGCGGTCACCTGGACCGGGGTGCACGTCTTCGATATCCGGTCGGGGCGAGGGCTGGCAGACGTCGAGGATCCGGGGGTGAAGTACCTCTCCTTCAGTAAGGACGGGGAGTTCCTGGCGACCGCCGACGGAGAGGAGGTCAGGGTGTGGCGCCTCACCGGCGACATGTCGGCCCCGGTGTTCCGGCACTCCCTGAACAACCAGCACGTGTCCGGCGGCCTGGCCTGGGACCCGGACCGCCCCGTCCTGCGGTACCTGGAGGGCGGCACGGTCCACTCCCTCGACGTCGCGCAGGCCGTGACGCCCGCCTGGCGCGATCAGCCACTGGACGGGGTACGCCTCAGCCCGGACGGCCGCACCCTTGCCACCGCCCGCCGCACCGGCGACCGCTACCGCTTCGAACTGCGAGACACGGGCAACGGCAAGCTGCTGCGGACGCTGCCGTCCCCGCCGCTCCCCGTCTCCCGCGCCCCCGAGGAGCCGGTGCTCCTGGGGAACACCTCACCACTGCTGGCGTTCGGCCCCGACGGCAAGACGCTCGCGTACGGAATCTCAGAGCCCGGCACTGTGGCGTCCTCGCGGCCCATCACGATCTGGGACCTCGCGAAGGGCCGGTCCCGCACCACGCTGGACCTGGGGACGAAGGAAGCGGCGTCCCCGGTGCTCACGCTCGCCCTGAGCCCGGACGCCCGCACGCTCTACGCCACCCGCAGCCCGGGCATCGGCGAGCTGAGCAACGAGGTCTGGGACACGGCGGCCCACCGCAGGACGGCGGTCCTGCCGACCCTGTCCAGCAGCAACCTGGCCGTACGCCCCGACGGCGGTCTCCTGGTCGGCGACAATCGTACGGCGTCACTGCCGGGCGGCAAGGTGACCGGGCAGGACCTGGTCCAGGGCAACGGGATCGGTGCCCTCGCCTTCGCCGCGGACGGTTCGCGGCTGGTGGCCGGGGACGAGACGGGCCGGGTGGCGCTGTGGGACGGGAAGGTCCGGGAGCGAGCCGGGATCCTGCGGAACGTCTTCCCGGCCCCGGTCAGCGTGGAGTCCGCCGACGACTCGGCCGGCGACCTCCTCGGCGACAGCTCGGAAGCCGTGAGCGCCCTCGCTGTCAGCCCCGACGGGCGCACCCTCGCCGTGGGCGGTGAGGCGGGCACGCTCCAGCTCTGGGACATCGACACCCAGCAACCGCTCGGCGGCCCGCTGACGACGCCGGGCGAGAAGATCGACACGGTGGCGTTCAGCGCCGACAGCGGCACGGTGTACGCGGGGAGCGCGCACGTCCCGCTGCAGCGGTACACCATCGCACCGTCGAAGGCGGTCGAGACGGTGTGCGCGAGGGTGGCGGGGAGCGGCGACCCGGGCGGTCTGACGCGGGCGCAGTGGAAGACGCACGTGGCGGACGTGCCGTACCGGAGGGTATGCGGCGGTTGACGCACCCGGCGGGCGGTTGACGCACCCGGTGGGCGATTGATTGCCCTGATGGAGCGGCTGGCTGATCAATTCTCGGGCGCTGAGGATCGAACCGTCGCTGTCCCGGCCATCCCCCTCTTCCCTCGGCCGGGGCAGCGGCCGTAACACCCGACGAGGGTGTCGAACGATCCGACGGGAGAACCCATCCATGAAGGCTCTCAAGACCGGCCGCCGTCGCCTTGCCATGCTGGCGCCCGCCCTGGCCCTCTTCCTGATCCCCTTCTCCACGGGGACGGCCGGCGCCAACACCAGCCCCGGCTGGGGCGACGACAAGCCCGACGTGATCTG
Source organism: Streptomyces yerevanensis (assembly GCF_000716805.1). Lineage (NCBI taxonomy): Bacteria > Bacillati > Actinomycetota > Actinomycetes > Kitasatosporales > Streptomycetaceae > Streptomyces > Streptomyces yerevanensis. The sequence goes on from NZ_JNWJ01000021.1 coordinate 209,399, forward strand.
GGACTGCAACAACGACAACGCCGACTCGTGCCAGTACCACGAGGTCAACGCGTGGACCGAGCTGGGCAAGCGGCGTCAGGTCGGCAACGCGGTGTACAACTGCGCGGGCAGTTCCGACCTGGGCTATGACCGCATCTTCCGGATCGACCGCACCACCGAGTACTCCTTCAGCCAGACGACCTCGGTGGAGGTCAAGGCCGGCTTCTCGGACGTCCTCGAAGGGGGCATGTCCGCCGGCGTGTCGCAGGAGGAGACCTGGAAGGCGGGCAGCACCGTCAGCGCCAGCACCACCCTCAAGGGGACCATCAAGCCCGGTGAGGCGGGCGGCTACTGGTTCGCGCCGTACGAGCGGAACTCCCAGGGCTGGCTCGAGGTCCACTACGGCAAGCGCAAGCAGGGTCACTACCACTGGTACTACCCGGGCCAGGGCTCCACGGGCGTCCACATCAAGACGCCGGTGTTGTGGTCGGACGGCACGATGAAGGGCAAGTGGTACTGGGCGACCTGGAAGTGCTGACGCCCTCCGCTTCGGTTTCTCACGAGTTCTTACGAGACCCTTGCGCACCGCTTACGAGACCCTGACGCGGCCCCGGAACCGGTTCGTCTCACGTCCCCCACTGGCCACTCTGGTCCTGTTCGCAGGGCGCGGACGTGGGGGACGAGAGACCGAGGAGCCGGCGTGGGTACGTACGACAGGAATGGCCGTCGCAGTGGCCACAAGGGTGGTCACACGAGTGGGCACCGGGCGAAGTCCAGGACACGGCGGGTCATGATCGGGGCCGGAGTGCTCGCCTCGGTGGGGGCGGTGACGGCCGTGGTGTCCGTGGCCAACGCGGGGCAGTACGCTCGCACGACGCCCGCCGGAGCCGATCAGGCCGTGTTCGTACAGGGCAACGAGCTGAACGGGAACACGATCCATGTGTTCGCGCGGGCTGACGACGGAAAGCTGTCGCCCGCGGGAGAGTTCGCGACCGGCGGCAAGGGCGGCGACCAGGTCGACGCGCCCACCGATTCGCTCGCCTCGCAGGGCTCGCTCGTCTACGACGACGCCTCCGGGATGCTCCTCGCGGTCAACGCGGGCAGCGGCACGGTGACGTCGTTCCGGGTCGAGGGCACCGAACTGAAGGATCCGAAGCAGGTGGATTCCGGAGGGGAGTTCCCGGCGAGCATCGCGGTGCGCGGGAAGGTGGCGTACGTGATGAATGCGGGCGGAGCGGGCAGCGTTCAGGGCTTCACGATCACCGAGAAGGGGCTCAAGCCGCTGAAGGGCTCGCAGCGTTCGCTGGGGCTGGACAACGAGGATGTGCCGCGTTTCGACACCTCGCCCGGTGAGGTCGAGTTCACTCCGGACGGTCGCAGTCTGGTGGTCACCACCAAGGCCGCGAACACGGTCGAGGTGTTCCCGTTGAAGCGGAACGGGGTGCCGGCCGTCGACGAGGCGGTCGTCAACAAGTCCGCGGGCGGCGTCCCGTTCGCGATCAGCTTCGACAAGTCGGGCAAGCGGATGCTGGTCGCGGAGGCGGAGAAGTCGACGGTGACCGCGTATCAGGTGCGGCGCAGCGGCAAGTTGAAGGTTCTGCAGGAGCCCCTCGCGAACGGTCAGGAGACGCTGTGCTGGCTGGTGCGCGCCGGTAACTACTTCTACGGCGGCAACACCGGGAACTCGACGGTCAGCGGCTATCGCATGGCCAAGAGCGGCGAGCTCGCCCTCACCAACGACGTGGGCATCGCCACCCCGCCCTCCGCCAACTCCCAAGGCGTGATCGACCTCGCGGTGACCGAGGACGAGAAGTTCGTCTACGTGCAGAACGCGGTCTCCGGCACCGTCGACGGCTTCCGTGTCGAGAAGAACGGCGCCCTCACGAAGGTCACGACCGTCGAGGGCCTGCCGGTCTTCGCGGAGGCCGGCATGGAGGGCATCGCCGCGAAGTGACTTCGTGAAGTGACTCCGTCGGGCAACGGGCTGTCGGTCCGGGTCACCCGCCGGCCCGGGTCTTCTCGCCGGGCATCGGCAGTCCCGCCGCTGACGCGATGACGTTGGCGGTGCGGAGTCCTTCCTCGTACGGGATGCCGCCGTGGACGGGGCGGCAGCGGCCCAGTTCCGGGGCGTACTCGGCCATGACCGCGCCCGAGTGGTCGGTGGTGAGTTCGGTGAGTGGGGCCGGGCGGCCGCAGTCGGCGAGGACCGACTGGAACTCGAGGGCGTTGTTGAAGTCGCAGACCCTGTCGGCGGTGCCGTGGACCAGGTGGATCGGCAGGGGCGGTGCGGTGGCGCAGACGGCCATGGGGGAGGGGAGGCCGAGGAGGGGTTCGGGCTGGTTGTAGCGGGCGGCGATGCCGACGACCGCTGCGGGGCGCCAGCCTTCCGGCGGGTTGGGCTGGAGGGCGGTGGCCATGGCGGCCCGGCCGCCGAGGGACCAGCCGACGAGTACGACGCGGGCGGGGTCCGTTACGTAGTCCCAGGTGAAGCGGAGGGAGGCCGCGAGGTGGGGGCGTCCGCCGTCGGCGGCGTCGGGGCGCCAGTCGGGGACGATGACGGTGGCGCCGAGGCGGGCGACGGTGGCGGCGAGGGCGCCGAGGACGTCGCGTTCGGCGGGGCCGCGGCCGTGCCAGAGGAGGACGGTCGGGGCGTCGGATCCGGCGGCGTGGTGGATGTCGAGGAGCTGGCCGTCGGCGGTGTAGCGGACGGTGTCGATGACGGTGGTGTTCATGTGTGCCCCCTGCCTCAGCGTCCCGCGACCCGGTCGGCGACACGTGCCAGCCGGGACGACCGTGCGGCATGCGTGACGCGTTCGCGGCGGTCGGCGGCTCGATACGTCGCGTACATGCCGTGTACCCCGATCCAGCGCAACGGTTCGGGTTCCCACTTGCGGACTTTGTGGCCGACCCAGGGCAGGGTGGTGAGCTCGGTCGCGCCGGACTGTCCGGAGTCCTGCTGGATCAGGTCGCGCAGGGTGCGGGCGGCGAGGTTGGCGGTGGCGACTCCGGAGCCGACGTAGCCGCCGGCCCAGCCGAGGCCGGTGGAGCGGTCGAGGGTGACGGTGGCGCACCAGTCGCGGGGGACGCCGAGGACGCCGGACCAGGCGTGGGTCACCTCGACGCCGGTGAGCTGCGGGAAGAAGCGGAGGAGGATGGCCCGTAGCGCCTCGATGGTCGCCGGCTGCGTACGGCCGTCGTTGTCCGTGCGGGAGCCGAAGCGGTATGGGACGCCGCGGCCTCCGAGCGCGATGCGGTCGTCGGCGGTGCGCTGGGCGTACATGTACGCGTGGGCCAGGTCGCCGAGGGTTTCGCGGCCCTCCCAGCCCACCGACTCCCACTGCTCGGGGGTGAGCGGTTCGGTGGCGATCATCGACGAGTTCATGGGGAGCCAGGTGCGTCTGTGTCCCTTCAGCGAGGCGGTGAAGCCCTCGGTGCAGCGCAGGACGTAGGGGGCGCGGACGGTGCCGTACGGAGTGACCGCGTGCTTCGGGCGGATCTCGGTGACGGGGGTCGACTCGTGGATGGTGACGCCGAGTGCTTCGACGGCCTTCGCGAGTCCCTGGATGAGCTTGACGGGGTGGAGGCGGGCGCCGTGCGGGGTCCAGGAGGAGCCGACGGCGTCGGCGACGCGGATGCGCTCGGCACTCTCGCGGGCGCCGTACAGCTCGCGGTCCTTCTCGCCGTACGAGAGCTCCGTCTCGTGGAAGGCCTTGAGGCGGGTCAACTGGGCGGGGGTGTAGGCGACTTCGAGTACGCCTCCCTGGTGGATGTCCGCATCGATGCCCTCTTCCCCGGCGACCCGGACGACCTCCGCCACCGTCTCGTTCATCGCCTTCTGGAGGCGTACGGCGGCCTCGTGACCGTGCACGCGCGCGTGGCGGTCGCGTCCGGCGATGCCGTTGTAGAGCCAGCCGCCGTTGCGGCCTGAGGCGCCGTAGCCGCAGAACTTCTGTTCAAGGACGGTGATACGGAGGAAGGGGGCGGCCTTTTTCAGGTAGTACGCGGTCCACAGGCCGGTGTAGCCGCCGCCGACGATGACGACGTCCGCGGCGGCGTCCGAGGGGAGTGGTTCGCGGGGTGTGGGGAGGCCCTGTTGTGCGTACCAGAACGATATGCCGCCGTTGACGACGGTGCGGGCGGGGTTGGTGTCGTGGGTGGCGCCCGCGCTTTCCGTGCTGCTCATGGAGCGCGACGTTAGCCGCTGGGGGCAGTGGGTGTCTCCTTCGGATTCCGAACTCAGGGCTCCAGGACCACTTTTCCGATCGTGCCGCGATTTTCCAGCGCCCGGTGCGCGGCTGCCGCCTCGGTGAGGGGGAAGCGCTGGACGGCCGGGGTGAGGCGGCCGGCGGCGGCCTCGGTGAGGGCGCGGAGTTCCAGGGTGCGTACGGGGTTGGGGCCGCCCGCCTTCATCATCATCACCGGGCCGAGGACCTCCTCGGACACGCCCTCGACGATGAGCGGGCCGCCGTCGTGCAGGCCCTTGCCGGACCAGCCGAAGACGATGTGCTTGCCGCCGGGGCCGAGGAAGCCGACGGCCGTACGGGCCACCTCGCCTCCTACGCCGTCGAAGACGACCGTGGCCTTCCGGCCCCAGAGGAAGTACTTGACCTGGTCGGGCCACTCCGGGTCCTTGTAGTCGACGGCGAGATCGGCGCCGTTCTTCTCGACGCGGGCCACCTTCTCCGGGCCGCCCGCGAGGCCGATCACGATGGCGCCGGCGTGTTTGGCGTACTGCACGAGGAGGGTGCCGATGCCGCCCGCAGCGGCCGGGATCACGGCCACGGAGTCGGGGCCGAGCTCGGCGAACTGGAGGATCCCCATCGTCGTACGCCCCGTGCCGATCATGGCGACGGCCTGCGCGAAGTCCAGGTTCTCGGGGACCTCGTGGACGCGGTCGGCGTCGGTGACCGCCAGTTCGGCGTACCCGCCCGGGGCGAAGCCCAGATGCGCCACGACCCGCTTGCCGAGCCAGAGCCCGGCGACGCCCTCGCCGAGGGACTCGACGGTGCCGGCGACTTCGCGGCCGGGGATGGTGGGCAGGGCGGGCAGCTCGGGCAGCGGGCCCTGCATGCCCTCGCGGATCGCGGTGTCGAGGAGGTGGACGCCTGCCGCGGCGACGGCGATACGGACCTGGCCAGGGCCTGGGGCGGGGTCCTCGACCTGCTCGTGGGTGAGGTTCTCGGCCGGGCCGAAGGCGTGCAGGCGGATGGCGTGCATGGGGAGTCTCCTCGGGTCAGCTGGTGCGCTGTCGTGCCCTCAGCCTCGTACCTCAAGCTTCCTTGAGGTCAAGCCCTGCCCTGCGCCGGATGTCGAAGGCGAGGGACACGGCCGTCAGAGCGCTGTTGAAGGACACCTCGGAGAGGACGCCGGGCGCCGCGACCTGGTCGCCCGCGAGGTAGACGCCGTCGCCGCGGTCGACGGCGGGCCGGTCGCGCCAACTGGTGCCGGGCAGGTCGACGGCGCCGGTACGGCCGTTGGCGATGGCCTCGCGGCGCCAGGTCACGCGCTCGCGCCAGCCCGGGAGGCCGAGGTCGAGGAGTTCCTCGGCGCGGGCGATACCGGTGGCCCGCGACTCGTGGGGCGCGATCGGGATCTGGCCCTGGACGAGCTGTTCGCCGGCCGGGGCGAGCGTACGGTCCTGGGCGGTGAACCGCTCGATCCAGCCCGCCGCGTCCAGGTCGGACACGGCGAAGGCGTCGCCCCGGCGGGTGCGTACGGCCAGATCGATCAGGACCGTACGACCGCTCGTCCAGGTCAGCGAGTCGTCGCGGAGGAGTCGGCGGGCGGCGTCGAGGGAGGTGGCGACGATGACGGGCCCGTGCCTGCCGTGCTCGTCGAGGCTGTCGACGCGGGAGAGGGTCTCCATGCGCACGCCCAGGTTCCAGGCGCGGGCCGCCATCCGGTCGATGACGCTCGCCCAGCCGCCGCGCGGGTAGTGCGCCTCCGGGGGCAGTTTTGTGGCGCGCCGCAGCCGTTCCTGCACGAAGGCGGCGGAGAGGGCGCCCGGGTCGTGGTGGAAGAGGGCGACGGCGGAGTAGTACGCGGCTGCGTTCGCGCCCTCCTCTCCGGCGATCTCGATGGCCCAGGTCCTGAAGTCGACGTCCACGGGCGCTTGTTGGGACGTACGGCGGAGGAGTTTGAGCATCGCGAAGGGCGGGGTGCGGCGGAGGGTGCCCTTGTGGCGGAGGCGTAGTCGGGCCGCCTCCAGGGGTGGGAGTGGGGCGAGTTCGCCGATCAGGCCGCGTTGTTCGAGCCAGGTCCAGTGGGGGCCGCCCTTGTAGAGGGCGTGCGGGCCTTCGTTCGTCTTGTACGGCCCCTCCGCGGTGCGGGCGCGGCCGCCGAGGGTGTGATGGGCCTCGTACATGGTGACCTTGGCGCCCGCCTCGGCGGCGGTGATGGCCGCGGTCAGGCCGGCGAAGCCGCCGCCGACGACGGTGATGCGGTGCATGGCTGGGGGTCTCCCTCTGGTCCGGTGCGTGCGTGTGGGTGGGTGCGCGCGTGTGCGTGACTCATAGGTACGACTCGTTGAGGGCGTCGGTATGTGACATCGCGGGCGTTTGTGCAGGTCAGAGGGTTTGTCAGTGGTGGGGTGCAGGATGGGGCGCATGGTGAGGCGGGCGACGGATGAGAAGACGGTGGTCAAGAGGGCACGGCGTCCCGAGGTGCGGCTGCCGCCGCTTGTGCCGTACGGCGGCGAGCTGGAGCCGGACGGGGACTATGACGGCCTGGAGTTCCGGGAGGCGGACTTCGCCGGGCAGGACGGCGCGGGCGCTCGCTTCATGGACTGCGCGCTGACGGGGTGCGCGCTGGACGAGACGCGACTGCGCCACGCGCGCGTGATGGACTCCGTCCTCACGGGGATGCGGGGCGTCGGCACCGATCTGGCCGAGGTCACCCTCCGCGACGTGGAGCTGGTGGACGCGAGACTGGGCGGCGTCCAACTGCACGGTGCCGTACTGGAACGGGTACTGATCCGCGGCGGCAAGATCGACTACCTGAACCTGCGCAAGGGTCGGCTCCGGGACGTCGTCTTCGAGGGCTGCGTGCTGGTGGAGCCGGACTTCGGGGGAGCGCGACTGGAGCGGGTGGAGTTCGTCGACTGCGCGCTGAAGGGCGTGGACTTCAGCGCGGCGACACTGACGGATGTGGACCTTCGGGGAGCGGCTGAGGTGGACATCGCGCGGGGGGTGGACCGGTTGGCGGGGGCGGTGATCAGTCCGGCTCAACTGCTGGATCTGGCACCGGTGTTGGCGGCGGAGATGGGAGTTCGGGTGGTCTCCGAGGGGTGAGCGGTTGGGTTCGTGGGCGGGGGTGCGAAGCCTTGTCGTCTGTGGCATGCGCGGGCCCGGCCCGGATCGAACGATCCTGGGACGGGCCGCGTTTCGCCTGCCGGTCAGCTCGACGTACTCGACGTACTGGCGAACATGCCGGGCTCGTACGAGCCCCCCGGGTTGTGCACGATCACGTTCATCCGGGTGGCCGCGTTGATCAGGGAGACCAGGCAGACCAGCGCACCGACCTCGTCGTCGTCGAAGTGCTTGCGCACCTCGGCCCAGGTCTCGTCGGACACGCCGTGGTCGCCGAGCCGGGTGCCTTCCTCGGCGAGCGCCAGCGCGGCCCGCTCGGCCTCGGTGAACACCGTGCTGTGCCGCCAGGCGGCGACCAGGTTGAGCCGGAGCGCGGTCTCACCGGCAGCCGCGGCCTCCTTCGTGTGGATGTCGACGCAGAAACCGCAGCCGTTGATCTGGCCGACCCGCAGCTCCACCAGCTCCCGCAGGGCCTTCGGAAGCGTCGACCCTTCCAGGGCCAACGAGGTGTTGTAGAACCGCTTGGCGACCTTCGCGGCGGTCGGGCTGTCGAACAGGTTGAAACGGGGTTCCATGACGTCGTCCTCACTCGTGGTGTTGCGTGCTGCTGCACTGGACGAACACAAGATGCCGACGGCCCGATCCTTGTGACGGCGCGGTGATGTGACGTGCGCCACCGGTCGTGGCTGTCACAAAGCGGCGAGGGCCGGCGTCTGGTGTACGGCGCAGTCGAGAGCGAACGGGCAGGAGTCGGCGATGAACGACCGAACTACGAGCGACCGGACGAGGGACACGTCCGAGCCGGTCGCTCGTGGCGACCACATGGACAGCGTCACCCAAGCGTTCGTCGCCCACCGCAACCTGCTGTTCACCGTCGCCTACGAGATGCTCGGCTCGGCCGCCGACGCAGAGGACGTCCTGCAGGAGACCTGGTTGCGGTGGGTGGGCGTCGATCTCGACACCGTGCGGGATCAGCGTGCGTACCTGGTCCGGATCACCACCCGGCAGGCGCTGAGCCATCTGCGCACGCTCGGCCGGCGCAAGGAGTCCTACGTCGGCCCCTGGCTGCCCGAGCCGCTGCTGACTGCGCCCGATGTGGCCGAGGACGTCGAGTTGGCCGACAGCGTCTCGATGGCGATGCTGCTGGTGCTGGAGACCCTCACCCCGACCGAGCGGGCGGTGTTCGTACTGCGCGAGGTGTTCGACCTCGGGTACGACGAGATCGCCGAGGCCATCGACAAGAGCCCGGCCGCGGTCCGCCAGATCGCTCACCGGGCACGGGCCCACGTCGCCGCGCGCCGGCCGCGCGGGGTCGCTTCCGCTGCCGAGACTCGCCGCACCGTCGAGGCCTTCCAGCGGGCGGTCGAAACGGGCGACCTGCAACGCCTGCTCGACATCCTCGCGCCGGACGTCGTCCTGCTGACCGACGGCGGCGGAGTCGTACAGGCCGCACTGGCGCCCGTCGTGGGGGCCGGCCAGGTGGCCCACGTGCTGGGCAGGATCGCCGCCGCGATGTCGCTGCAGCCGACACAGGTCAATGGCGACCCGGCGCTGATCGTCCGGCTGGGCGGCGAGATCGACACCGTCATGGCGATGCGTATCGACGACGGCCTCATCACCGGGCTCTACGCCGTGCGCAATCCCGAGAAGCTGTCGCATCTGGAGCGGGAGACCATCTTGCGCCGCTAGGGCGTGTTCTCGGTTCTGATCTCGGTTTGGGTGATGGGGGCCCGCGCCAGTGGGTGGCCTGGTAGCAGACCGGTTGGCGTGTGGCGATCTGGTCGATGGCGAGTGGGAGTTGGTCGGGCCACTGCTTTCGGTCGGGGAGCGCGGCCGCTGTCTGGAGGGCTGCGGGAGCAGTTCGTTGGGGTGGTGTGCTTCCAGGCGCTGCTGGAGGCGATGATCGCCGAGGCCGGTGCGTGGGAGCTGGTGGATGTGAACCGGGTCAGCGTGGACTCCACGGTGGCCTGCGCCCATCAGGACGTGGCCGGAATGGTGGTGGATCCGGAGTTGCTGGAAGGGCTGGAAGAGCTCGCGTGGCGGCTGCCCGGTCACCCACGACGCCGCCGGTGCAGCGCTGTTCCAAGCCTGATCTCCCGGTATCGACTGGAGGCGTGTTGATCACCGTCGACGGCATCAATCTGAGCAGTTCCGACATCGCGGCCCTCGCATACGGGGAGGCGCCTGTCCGGCTCGCCGACGAGGCGCGGTCACGGGCTGCGCGATCCTTCGAACACGCGGTGCAGATCAGCACCGAACGCATGGTGTATGGCAGATCGACAGGTGTGGGCGCCAATCGCGACATCGCCATCGACGATGCGAACGCACATGCCCTGGCCCTCCTGCGCAGCCACGCCACATCCGCGGGGCCGCTCCGGAGCCCGGAACGCATACGCGCGATGCTGGCCGTACGCCTCAACCAGCTCGCCGCCGGAGGCAGCGGGGCGGCGCCTGATCTCCTCGACGGGCTGGTGGTCATGCTCTCGGCCAACGCACTGCCGCCCGTGCGCGAAGTGGGCAGCATCGGCACCGGTGACCTCCCGGCGCTCGCGGTCACCATCCTCGCGCTGCTCGGAGAGGTCCCCACGTCCACGGCGCTTTTGGCACCGGTCGCCTGCGGCCCGAAGGACGCCATGCCGGTCATCAACAGCAACGCCGCCGCGATCGCAGATGCTGCGCTCGCCCACGCCTCGCTGGCCTCGCTGTCACGGTCCGCGATCACGGTGGCGGCGCTGACGTTCGCGGCGGTGGACGGCAATCCTGAGGCGTTCGCCGAGGTCGTCGAGCAAGTGACGCCATTCAGCGGGGCACGCGAGGTGTGCCGGTCGATGCGCCGGCTCGTCTCCCCAGTGACAGCACCCACGCGCATCCAGGACCCGCTGGGACTGCGCACCATGCCGCAGGTGCACGGCGCGTTCATCGACGCCCTCTCCCGCCTCGACGACGTCGTCTGCCGTATGGCGAACGCCCCGTCCGAGAATCCCGCACTGCTGCCCGGTCACGGTGTTGCCCATCACGGTGGCTTCCACGCCGTGTACCTGGCGCAGGCACTCGATGCGACCGTCTCGGCGGCAGCCCAGTCGGCGCAGCTGGCAATGGCCAGAGTGTCCATGCTCACCGAGCCCGCGTTCACCGGATTGGCGCCGTTCCTCGGGGCGGGGGCCGCAGGCGCGTCGGGTGTGATGGCCTGCGAGTACGTCGCGGCCTCCGCGCTCGGCTCGCTGAGAGCCCTTGCCATGCCGACGGCAGTCCAGAGCGTGACGCTGTCGCGCGGGGTCGAGGAAGACGCGAGTTTCGCTTCGCACGGTGCGCGGCAGGCATGGACCGCGGCGGACGACTACCGGACTGTGCTGGCGTGTGAACTCGTGGCCGCCGTACGTGCCTTGCGACTGCGCGGTGCGCGGTTGGACGATCTCTTTGACGACCTGACGCTGGAGATGGCCGACCGTGACCTCACCGCCGACATCGCCGCGGCGGCTCGCCTGCTGCCAAAGCTCGCCGACATCCCGCAGGGGACGCGAATCGCTTGATCACGGTCTTGGCACGAGCATACGAGAACGCCATGTTGATACGAGTGGTGGCTGCTCCATCTGGTTCCGCTGAGGTTTGGCATCGGGCGTGTGTCGAGTCGGTTGAGTACAGCCGGGGAGGGGCGGGCCCTGGGGAAAGAAAACCGCCGCACACGCACCCGCACCCCGTTCAGTGCATCCTCGGGAAACGGGCTTGGAGGGTCCAGATCGCCGGGTTCTCCGCTAGAGCGTCATGCAGATCGCACAGGTCGGCGATCAGATCGTGCAAGAAGTCCCGTGCCTCACGCCGGAGTTCGGCGTGCGAGAAGCTCAGCGCAGGTTCCTCCACCGGCATCCAGTCGGCTTCGATGTCCACCCACCCGAAGCGCCGCTCGAAGAGCATCCGGTCGGTCGACTCGGTGAAGTCCAGCTCGGCTCGCTGTGGGCGCGACGCACGCGACCCCGCCGGATCCCGGTCGATCCGCTCCACGATGTCGCACAGGGCCCACGCGAAGTCGAGTACCGGCACCCATCCCCAGGCTGTGGACAGTTCCCGGTCCGCCTTGGTGTCGGCGAGATAGACGTCGCCGCAGAACAGGTCGTGCCGCAGGGCGCGGACGTCCGCGCGGCGGTAGTCGGTCTGCGGAGGATCCGGGAAGCGGGCGGAGAGGGCGTAGCCGATGTCGAGCACGTACGTGATGGTGTCACGCCCGCTCGGGCCCTGACGTGCCCCGATCCCGGCCCCGATCTCAGCGTCGTCCTGGCCCTGACCCAGTCCCGATCGCCCTAGGATCGCGAACGTGCCCCGACCCGCCCGCCTCGTACCGGCCGTCGCGTCCGCCCTCGCACTCGCCCTCACCCTGACCGCGTGCGACGACGGCAGCGCGCAGGACATGACCGGCGCCCCCGGTCTGAGCGACCCGTACTTCCCGAAGGCGGGCAACGGCGGCTACGACGTAACCCACTACGCCCTCACCCTGACCTACGACCCCACCTCCCGCCGCCTGACGGGAACGGCGGAGATCGAAGCGCGGGCGAAGCAGAACCTCAGCGCGTTCAACCTCGACCTCAAGGGCCTGGAGGTCACCGCGGCCGAAGTGGACGACGCGTCCGCCCGCTTCCACCGCGGCGGCGACCACGAACTGACCATCCGCCCGCCCGACGCCCTCGACAGGAACGCCACCTTCCGCACCACCGTCCACTACTCCGGCCGCCCCGAGACGATCACCGACCCCGACGGTTCACGAGAGGGCTGGCTGAGAACGGCGGACGGCGCCCTCGCCCTCGGCGAACCCACCGGCTCGATGGCCTGGTTCCCCGGCAACCATCACCCGAGCGACAAGGCCGCGTACGACATCACGATCACCGTCCCCAAGGGCTTGAAGGCGGTGTCCAACGGCGAGTTGAGGCGCGAGGAGACGAAGCGGGGCCGCACCACCTTCGCCTGGCGCACGGCGGAGCCGATGGCGACGTACCTGGCGACGGTCGCGATCGGCGAGTACGACGTACGCCGCTCGAAGACCGCGAACGGCCTGCCGGTGTACGTGGCCGTCGACCCCGACCAGTCGAAGGCGAGCGCCAAGGTCCTCGCTCGCATCCCCGAGATCATGCGGTGGGCGGAGCGGAACTTCGGCCCGTACCCCTTCTCCTCCACCGGCGCGATCGTCGACCGCGCGAACGACGCGGGCTACGCCCTGGAGACCCAGAACCGCCCCGTCTTCCCCGGCGCCCCCGACACCGCCCTCCTCGTCCACGAACTGGCCCACCAGTGGTACGGCAACTCCGTCACCCCCAAGTCCTGGCGCGACATGTGGCTCAACGAAGGCTTCGCGACGTACGCGGAGTGGCTCTGGCAGGAGGACCACGGCGGCGACACGGCCCAGGCCACCTTCGACGCGCTGTACGACCACGGCGAGGACACCTACGAAAACCTGTGGTCCTTCCCGCCCGCGAGCCCGACGAGCGCCGCGCACATCTCCGACGACCCCGTCTACCAGCGCGGCGCCATGGTCCTCCACAAGATCCGCGAAACGACCGGCGACGCCACCTTCCACGACATCCTCCGAGGCTGGCCGACCACCCACCGCCACGGCAACGCGAGCACATCCGACTTCACCGCGTACGTGGAACAGCAGGCACCGGACGAGGACTTCAGCGCGATCTGGGAGGACTGGCTGTACGGGTCCGGAAAGCCGGACCACGCCTGACCGCACCCGCGTCAGGCGTCACTTCCGAGGTCCTGGCGCATGGCAGCCTGCGCCAGCTTGACGGCACTCCGGTGTGCCATCTGTGCCTCCTGGAACGCGGCTGAGCCGAGGCCATTTCCCGCGGCGAGGACGTCCATCAGCCGTCGTAGGCTGACGAACGCGTCGTCGATCGCGGCGACGATCTCCGGGGCGGCGAAGAGGGCCGCCGTGTCGCGCGCTTCATTGCACCCCGAGGCCCGGAGCGCTTCCCGTACGGCCGCGTCCAGTGCTGTTGCCTCCCCCTCCCACAGCCGGTCCCCGAAGGCCACGGCGCGCATCGACTCGTGCGCCTGCCGGAAGGTGGTCAGGCAGGCGACGTAGATCTCCTTGCGCTCCTGCCTTGCACGTTCGGCCGAGTCGCGGCGCCACCGTGCCCGTTCGGTGAGCAGCGTCGCACCGACGCCGACGAGCGCGCCAAGCCCCGTACCGGCCAAGGTCATCCATTCCACACGAGGTGCTTGCCCCCTGCGTCCCCGTACGTCACGCCTCTCGCCCGTCCAACTCCGTGAGCAGCCGCGGCAGTTCGGGAGGCCACACGGACTCCGCCGCGTCGGCCAACTCCTTCCGGGTCCACCACTTCCAGCCCAGCATGCCCTCCTCGCTGCGCAGGGCGCGGATGCGGTCGTCGCCGTCCGGCTCGCGGCGCGGCCCGTACGCCACGTAGATGTGCTCGTGCTGGCGGACGGGGATATCCATGCGCGTGAAGTCGTGCTCCCAGGTGCACAGCAGGGGCCCGGGGGTGAGGTCGGTCCAGCCGGTCTCCTCGCGGAGTTCGCGCAGGGCGCCCTCGCGCGGGCTTTCACCGGGTTCGAGACCGCCGCCGGGCATGGCCCAGTGGATGCCGACCTCTTCGTTGTCGTACCGGAAGAGGAAGACGGAGCCCTCCGGGTCGAGTACGGCGATACGGGCGGCCGGACGGGGGATGCGCGATTCGAGGGACATGTCCGCAGGTTAGAACCTGTCCTGGTCGATCGTGGCCGGGTAATTTCGTTGTTTCGGCCACGCCGTCCGGGATAGCAAGGGCGCGTGAAGAACGTATCCCGATGTGAGCTGCTGCGCTGGCAGTTCGAGCTGACCTGGTCGCTGTTCGAGTACCACCTGGAGCGGCTGGAGCCCGAGGACTTCCTGTGGGAGCCCACCCCGTATTGCTGGACGGTGCGCCCGGATGCCGACGGGACATGGGTGCCGGACTGGGCGGAAACCGAGCCCGAGCCCGTCCCGGTCCCCACGATCGGCTGGCTGACCTGGCATATCGGCTGGTGGTGGAGCGTGACCATCGACCATGCGCGGGGACGTACGCCGCGGGAGCGGACCGAGATCACCTGGCCGGGCGACGGGACGGCGACCGTCGAGTGGCTGCGCGGCCTCCGCGGTGACTGGCTGGCGGTACTGGACCGCCTCACCGACACCGACCTGGACGCCACGGCCCCGTTCCCCTGGCCGAACGACCCCGAGCACACCATCGCCCACATGCTCGCCTGGGTGAACGCGGAACTGATGAAGAACGCCACCGAGATCGGTCAACTCCGGCTGCTGCGCGCAGCGTCCGCGGCTTGAGCGGTGGGACAGAGCGGGGTCGGGTCTGTGGGTGCTGGTGCACGTTTTCGTGAGCACTTCGCGCTGCGGTGTTCACGAGACGCTCGTTTGAGCGCCTCGTGAACAAACTCCCGATGAGTGTTTACGTTTTTGCGCGGTAGGGGTGGGGAGCCCGCGAGCCGTCATCGCTCCAGCGGCGCGCTGGGACTTTGAAGCTCGAACCAGACGTGCTTGCCGTTCCGGCCGGGGTGGTACGCCGGGCCGACACCCCAGTTGTGCGCGAGTGCTTGTACGAGGAGTAAACCGCGCCCGCCTTCGCTGTCCTTCGCGACTTCGGAGGGGAGCAGCAGCCCTGTGGGCCCGTCGTCGTACACGGCCACGCGTACGCCGTCGGCCAGAACCGCCGTCTCCAGCTTGATGGTTGGCGTACCCGTGTGCTGTACGGCATTGGTGACGACCTCGGATACGAGGGTGCGGGCGGTGTCGGCGAGGTGCGGGGCGTGGCCGTTCGCGGCGAGGAGTATGGCGACGGTGTCACGGCAGATCTTCGGGCTGAGGGGCGAGTTGGGGGTGGTGAGCTGGTACGTCGGCGGGTCGGCGTTGTCGTTCATGGCTATCAACTTCCTGTACATGTCGAGGTGTTGCGCGGCGAGAGCCACCGTGGCTCGGGCACCGTGGGGTGGGCGCCTGCACTGCGGATTCACTGGCGTGCTGCGCTCTGACAGGACAGACAGTAGGGCACATCCATGAGACGGCACATGTATGTGACGAAAAAGCCACTCGTGTGAGTGGACCCGTCGTACGCACGGACGGCAGACTTGGACCGCTCGACCAGGAGGAAACGGATGCCACCCAGGAGCAACCCCACCGCCCGCCAAGCCCGCCTCGGCGCGGAGCTGCGAAAGCTCCGGGAGGCGGCAGGGATGGCGGCCCGCGAGGCGGGTGCGTTCCTCGGTGGCAACCAGGCGCAGATCAGCC
This sequence comes from Streptomyces yerevanensis, assembly GCF_000716805.1. NCBI lineage: Bacteria > Bacillati > Actinomycetota > Actinomycetes > Kitasatosporales > Streptomycetaceae > Streptomyces > Streptomyces yerevanensis. Next base: position 224,954 of record NZ_JNWJ01000021.1, read on the forward strand.
ATATCGAGTCGGGACGCTGGGGCGTCAGCGCGGAGCGTGTTCGGCGGCTGGCGACGCTGTACTCGGCTTCGGACGAGAAGCTGGTCGATGCTCTGTGTGCGATGGCCGAGGAACGGGTGAAGGGCTGGTGGGAGGAGTACCGGGGCGTGCTCGCCCCCGGTTTCCTGGACCTCGCCGAACTGGAGCATCACGCAACGTACTTGCGCAGTGTCCAGGTGGTGAACGTGCCCGGCATTCTTCAGACAGAGGACTACATCCGGGCAATCCATCGCAGCTACAGGCCGGTGCTTCCCGCTGAGGACGTGGACGCGCGGGTGGAGTTCAGGCTGACGCGCCGGAGAATCTTCGAGCGGGACAAGCCGCCCCCGTTCCAGGCCATCGTCCACGAGGCGGCGCTACGCATGCGCTTCGGCGGCCGCAAGATTGCCAAGGGCCAGCTCGACTACCTGCTGGAGGCCTCGGAGTGGCCCACGGTGACGGTGCGCGTCCTCCCCTTCACCTGCGAGGAGTTCATTGAGGCGACAGACGCCCCGCTGTACGCCGGCGCAGTCGTACCCCAGCTCGACACAGTGCAGCTGGACAGCCCCATGGGGAGCTTCTTCCTGGGAGACGAGGCCAAGCTGAACAGGTACAGGCAGCTACTCGACATCGCCGAGCGCTCGTCCCTGAGCGAGCCGGAATCCCGGCAGCTCATCCATCACATCGTGCGAGAACTCTGAGGGGCAACGCAGTGTCCGTGCAGTGGCAGAAGTCGTCCTTCTCGGGTGTGGAGGGCGGAAATTGCGTAGAAGTCGCCCACACCGAAGCGCACCTCCTCCTCCGCGAAAGCGACACCCCCACCGACGTACTCGCCCTGCCCCCTCTTGGCCTGGCATGCCTCATACGCCACATCAAAGCCGAGCAGCAGCGATGACGGCGGAGCCCCCAGTCACCGAGTGACTGGGGGCTCCGAAAAAACAGGCGTGCCGAACCTCAGACGTTCACGCCGAAGTCCTGCGCGATCCCCACGAGGCCCGAGGCGTAGCCCTGGCCCACCGCGCGGAACTTCCACTCGGCGCCGTTGCGGTAGAGCTCGCCGAAGACCATGGCGGTCTCCGTGGCGGCGTCTTCCGAGAGGTCGTAGCGGGCGATTTCCGTGCCGCCGGCCTGGTTGATGATGCGGATGTAGGCGTTGCGGACCTGGCCGAAGTTCTGGGAGCGGGTTTCGGCGTCGTAGATGGAGACCGGGAAGACGATCTTGTCGATGTCTGCGGGGAGGCCCGCGAGGTTGACGTTGATCGCCTCGTCGTCGCCCGCACCCTCACCCGTGCGGTTGTCGCCGGTGTGGACGATGGTCTGGTCCGGGGTCTGCTTGTTGTTGAAGAAGATGAAGTGACCGTCCGAGTAGACCTTGCCCTCTGGATTGACCGCGATGGCCGAGGCGTCCAGGTCGAAGTCGGTTCCCGTGGTGCTGCGGACGTCCCAGCCGAGGCCCACGGTGACAGCGGTCAGGCCCGGAGCCTCCTTGGTGAGCGAGACGTTGCCACCCTTGGACAGGCTTACAGCCATTGTTGGGAGTCCTTCCATCGTTGACGTACGTACGACAAGTGCGGTGCGTTGAACTTGGTGCTTCGTACGGGGACGAAGCTACCGTCATCCCTATGAACGCCGCGGGGGGTCCCCCAGGTTCCGCCCTCTTTACTTTCTTTACCCGAGAAGCCCAGGGCCCTGGAAAAAGCGCGTGACGTGGACCGGACATACACGCGACCATGGAGCCATGTCTGGTCCCTACGTCATCCGCGGCTCCGTCTCGCTCCCCGAGGCCGAGCTGGTGTGGCGTTTCTCGCGCTCCTCGGGGCCCGGTGGCCAGCATGTCAACACGAGTGACACCCAGGTGGAGGTCCGGTTCGACCTCGCGAAGACGGAAGCCCTGCCTCCGGTGTGGAAGGCCCGCGCCCTCGAACGGCTCGCCCCGAAGCTCGTCGACGGAGTCGTCAGCGTACGAGCGTCCGAACACCGCTCCCAGTGGCGCAACCGCGAGACCGCCGCCGTACGCCTCGCCGCCCTGCTCGCCGAAGCCACCGCTCCGCCGCCCAAGCCCCGCCGGCCCACCCGCATCCCCCGCGGCATCAACGAACGCCGGCTGAGGCAGAAGAAGCAGCGATCCGACACCAAGCGCGGGCGCTCCGGGCGCGACTGGGGACCGTAACCGATCCCACGGGACCGTGACCGACCCGTTCACCGGGGCAGGGTGGCCTACCCCAGCTGCCGGTACCGCCCCTTGAAGTACGCCAACGGCCCCCCGTCCGCACTCGGCACCGACGCCGCCAGCACTCGCCCGATCACCAGCGTGTGATCGCCCGCGGGCACCCGCTGCTCCGTCCTGCACTCCAGGGTCGCCAGGGCGCCGCCCACGAGCAGTGCCCCGGACGCCTCCCCGCGTACGTACGGAATGTCCTCGAAGAGGAGGCGGTCGGAGATACGGCCCTTCATGGCGAAGCGGCCCGCGATGTGGCGCTGGCTCTCGGAGAGGACCGAGACCGCCCACAGGGGCTGCTCGTCGAGCAGGTCGTCCATGCGGGAGCCCTCGCGCAGGCTGACCAGGACCAGGGGCGGGTCCAGGGACACGGACATGAAGGCGGTCGCCGTCATCCCGACGTCCTCACCGCCCGGCCCCTCGGGATCCAGCGCGGGCTCGTGCGCGGTCACCAGCACCACGCCCGCGGCCAGCCGGGACATGGCGGCGCGGAACTCGTCGTCACTCACCCCAACAGCATGCCCGTCAGAGGTGGGGGTCAGGGGCACACCTGGGGCAGGAGGAGTCGTCAGCACCCGGAAAACGCTAGCCCCCTCGTTCCGGCCCGCGCATCGGACCAGCGCCCGAGCCAGGTCCTAGGACCGACGACCGACCGCTGACCGCTGACCGCTGACCGCTGACCGCTGACCGCTGACCGCTGACCGGATGATGTCCGACCGCCGACCGCCCGGGCCAGGTAACCTCGCAGACTCCGCATAATTGCGTTCAGTAAACGCACGGTGAAAACGCAGAAACTCCACTCAATTGCTCACGTTCAGTTGTGACTTGAGTCACAAGAGCCATATTTTGTTGACCCTGTGTACCGAGTGGGGAGCGCGCTGTGATTCAGTGGCGGAGACGCTGCAATCGATAGGCGACCCAGGGATCAGCCAAACAATCAATAGGCGACCAGTCCACCGTCGACAGTCGATCAGTACCAGTACAGACGAGATACACAGACGAGAAGCGCAGTCGAGAAGCCCGGATAACTCTGGAGTTGCTGTCGAGGTCTCGGGGAGAGCGAGCATGGAGACCGAGTCGGAGCCGTACGTCCGTCTTGCGACCCTGCGGCAGCTGCATCAGGTCATGGCCGACATGAACACGGCACGCAGCCTCGCCGACACGCTGCAGACCGTCGCCGACGGAGTCGTGACGGGCCTGGGCTACGAAATCGCCGCCGTCAATCTCGTACGCCCCGACGGAGACCTCGTCGTCGCCGCCTTCGCGGGCAACTCCGCCGCCGAGGCGCTCATCACCGGCCGCGTCGGCTCCCGCGCCTCCTGGGATCGCCGGCTGAGCATGGGCGAGGCCTGGGGCGACCTGCGTTTCATACCCCACACCGAGGGCTGGGTCCTCGACGACGACGACGTCCCGCAGTGGTACACCGACGGCCCCGCGCCCCGCTTCGAGGACGAGTGGCACCCCTCCGACCGCCTCTTCGCACCCATGTACACACCGGGCGTACCCGGCGGCGCCTGCGGTGAGCTGATCGGCGTACTCTCCGTCGACCGCCCGCGCAACGGACGCCTCCCCGGCGCCTGGGGACGCGAGGCCCTGCAGATGTACGCGTTCCAGGCCGCCATCGCGATCAGCAACGCCCGGCTCAGGGCCAACATGCAGCGCGCCCTCGTCCGCCTCGAGCGGGAACAGCAGGCCCTGCGCGCCAGCGAGGAAAGCTTCCGCCAGGCCTTCGAGTACGCCCCCTCCGGCATGGCCATCGCCGAGATGGGCGGCGACCAGCACGGACGCATCCTGCGGACCAACGACGCCCTGTGCCGCCTCCTCGGCCGCCCCGCCTCCGCGATGCGCCGCTACTCCTTCTCCGACCTCGTCCACCCAGAGGACATCGGCACCCTGCTGCGTACGTCCGCGGAGGGCGGCCGCGCCGAACTGCGGCTCGGGCGCCGCGACGGGACGTACGTCTGGGTCTCCCTGCGCAACAGCGTGGTCGCGGACGCCACCGACGGGCCGCGCTTCCTGCTCACCCACGTCGAGGACATCGAGGAGCGCAAGCGCCGCGAGCTCCAGCTCGCCCACCGCGCCTCGCACGACTCGCTCACCGGACTGCCGAACTCCGCCGAGCTGCGCTCCCGGCTCTCCGCCCGCCTGTGCAGCCGCCCCACGTCCGCGGCACCCAGCCCGGTGGACACGCTGGACGCGGCCTTCGCGCAGCACGGCGAGTACGGGGAGCAGGGCTTGGCGCCCGTGTACGACTCGGACGGGCACGGTTTCGACTTCCGGCCGTCCCCCGAGGCCTTCGGCGCGTACGACCATCACGTGCACACCATCGCGCCGCAGGGCGAGACGGACGACGGCACGAAGGGGCTCGCGGTTCTCTTCTGCGACCTCGACGGCTTCAAGTCGATCAACGACCGCTTCGGGCACAACGCCGGCGACGCGGTGTTGATCGAGGTGGCGCGACGGCTGAGCGGCGGCGTACGGGACGGGGACACGGTCGCGCGGCTCGGCGGCGACGAGTTCGTGGTCCTCGCCGACGGCCTCGGCCGGGCCGACGCACAGGACCTCGCGGTCCGGCTGCGCAACGAGATCATCCAGCCGATACGGATCGACGGCCGCGCGATGCGGGTCGGGGCGAGCTTCGGCATCGGATGGGCACATTGCGGCATGACTGCGGACGAAGTATTGAAGTCCGCTGACGAGCGGATGTACATAGAGAAACGGTCTCGTCCCAAAGCTCACCGGCGTGCGGGCTGAAGCGCAGGTCAGCGGTGGTGTGCGAGCTGAATCACCCGTTTGGGGCGTCTGGAGCGGGTAGGCTCGCCCTTCTATTCACCCATCGCATCTGCACCACACCCGCTTAGGAGACCCAAGGGATGACGCCCGGCAACAACGGCGCGAGCACGCCCGAGGACGACGACCCGTTCGGCTATCTGTACGCCGACGGCCAGGCCGCCGGAGCCACGCCGCCCGACGGTGGCGGCGGCTACGGCTACCCCGGTTCGGTCAACCGGGTGCGGGCGGTCGGCGAGCGCCAGTACGGCCAGCAGGCCCAGCAGCAGGCTTCCCAGACAGCCCCGACCGCGCAGTACGCGCAGGCTCCGGCCCAGCAGGGGCAGGGAACATACGGTCAGTCGCACTACCAGGCGCCGGAGACGTTGCCCGGCGGCTCACCCACGACGCGCACGCCGCTGCCGGGCAGCGGCTTGGGCGGTGGCGGTGGCGGCCGTGGTCGTGGTCCCAACACCAAGGGGCTCCTGATCGGCGCGATCGCCGTGGTCGCCGCAGTCGTGATCGGCATCGGGGTCGCGATGCTCAGCGACGGCGATGACGAGAACGCGGGCGACAACGCGGCGGGTTCGACCCCGACGGCGGAGCAGAACACCGAGCCGAGTGAGTCGGCTTCGAAACCGGCGCAGGACGAGGTCGAGCTGCCGAAGATCGATGCGAAGGCCCTGCGTCTCGAGGGCGGCACGACCATCGACACCCAGTTCGACGGCGCCAAGGCGGGCGGCGGTGTCTATGTGACGGGCTTCAACAAGGTCGGCGCCAAGGTCGTGTGGACCGTCAGGGACATCGAGAAGGCCGGCTCCTACCGGCTGGACGTGCGCTACGGCATCCCCGGTGTCGACGCCAACGCGACCGTCGTGGTCAACGGCAAGGCGAACACCTCACCGCTGAACATGAAGAACTTCATCGGTGAGGGGCAGGCCCCGAAGGGTGACTGGGAGAAGGGCTGGCAGACCACCTGGGCCCCGGTCAACCTGACCAAGGGCTCCAACCTCATCGAGATCGCCTGCGCCGAGGGCAATCAGTGCGACGCGGTGTTCGACCAGCTGTCGCTGAGCGAGCTCAAGAGCTAGCAGCAAGCTTCAAGGGTCGGCGGAACCGGAACAGCCAGGTAGAACGGAAATAGTTGGGGCCGCCAGTGGCAGTGGCCCCAACTGTCTTGAGTTCCCTGGCGTCTTGGGGTTCCTCCACCCCGGGCCACGGCCCGGGACTCGTCACTGTCATCCCCAGACGGCCATGCTCTTCACCGGCGTCGGTCCGGTGGCCTCCGATCCCACCGTCTCCCGCCTCGTCGATGTCCTCGCCTCGGCCGGGCCGAAGGCCCTGGCGGCGATCCGCACCCCACGGGCCCATGTCCGCGAACATGAAATTCGCGACGCACTGGCCCTGGAGCAACGTGATCACCCACGCGATCGAACGACTCCAGGCCCTCCCGAACCCCGGCTGACCAGCAGCGACAACCCACCCCTACGGTCAGAACCCGCACACCGGAGCCGTGGAACCCGGCGCCCACCCGACGCGACAGTCGGGCCACCGGTCTGCCCGCACCCCATCCAACAAGCCGAAACGGCCCACCAGATGAACCGGCAAGCCGTCACGAGAGATCGAGGTCAAGCGTGGTGCTCCGCCTGTCACGGGCGAAGCGCCGTCGACGCACCTCAGGATCGGCCTTCGATATGAAGGCCGCGGCACTATATTCTGTAAACCGCTATCCCGGTAACCTTGCCGGGGTTGTCTGCGTAGGTGCCCGGCTTCAGAGTAGCCAGCTTGGTGCCGGTGTTGCAGCCGGTGGTGACGTTCCAGAGCTCTACGCGATAGGACGTCTGGTTCGAGACGGACCGGTTGACCCTTTCGAGGGGATAGCAGCCGGGTGTCAGAGAGTTGACGCGCCTCTCTCCAGTCCTGTTCTTTCCCGTCCATCCGCACGCATATCCTTGCGGACAGGTGTTTGGATCAGCCGCCGCAGCCGGTGTGACGAGCGCGCCGCTCAGCAACGCACCGGCCATGGCCGTCAGCGTCAGACTCTTCCTGAGCATGCCCATGCAAAGCTCCTCTTTCTTGATCGACAGACTGTGTGATGTTAGCTCAGGGCGCACAGTTGCACGAGTGATTAACGTGACGTGACACGACGTCAAGTATGCGGCGCGGCCGAGCACTTGGAGTAGACGCCTCCAGCGATGAAGTCATCGAGCGGGCCTGGGCTGCTGAAGTCGCCGGTGTTGCCTCGGTGCGACCGGCGCCCGCAAGGCGCGGGAATCCGCCATTCACCACGCCTCAACCTGACGTTGGAAAAGGTCTACGGTTACGTGGTTCACCAGTTCCTCATACGCCGACCGGTCGAACTCCCCCGCGACCGGCGCCAGCACACTCGCCGCAGACAAGGCAACCGCCCGGGAAAGCCGCTCCGGCCAGGGCAACCGCTCCACCAGCCCCGACAGCAGCCCCGCCACCACGGAGTCACCCGCACCCGTGGGATTGCCGCGCACAGCCCGCGGCGGAGCGGCACGCCAGTCCCCGTCCGGCGTACGGGCCAGCAGCCCCTCCGCCCCCAGCGACGCCACGACCGAGTGCGCCCCGCGTCGGCGAGCGTCCCGGGTGGCCTGCGAAGGGTCGTGCGAGCCGGTCAGCTCGGCCAGTTCGTCCGCGTTCGGCTTCACGATGTCGGGCCGTGCGGCGATCCCCCGCCGCAACGGCTCCCCGCTCGTGTCGAGCAGCACCGGAACCGCCAACGCCCGAGCGGTGCGCACAAGTTGGGCATACGCCCCGACCGGCACCCCGGGAGGCAGACTGCCGCACAGGGCCACCGCCGAACAGGAGCGCAGCAGAACCTCGTACGCCTCCTGGACGGCGGACCACTCGGCGGGGGTGATCTCCGGTCCTGGTTCGTTGAGTTGAGTCGTGTCACCGGTCGTCGTGTCGACCACCGCGATCGTGCGGCGAGTCGGGCCCGCCACCGGGACCAGCGCGTCCACGACGCCCGGTATGGACGTGAGTTGGTCCTTCAGGGCCCGCCCGGTCGCCCCGCCCACGAAACCCGTCACCGTCACCTCGTGGCCGAGCGCGGCCAGCACCCGGGCCACGTTCAGCCCCTTGCCGCCGGGCCGCTCGGTCACCTCGGTGACACGGTGCGAGGTGTGCGGGTGCAGGGCCGGTACGCGATAGGTGATGTCGAGAGCGGTGTTCAGCGTGACCGTGAGGATCATCCGGGCCGACCTCCCCCGAGTGCGCACTTGCCTTGTCCGGCCTTGTTCGGATGACCGATCATGCCAGCCAGGCGGCGGTCGGCCCAGTTCCGCAGGCCAGCCGCCCGGCTCAACAAACGGCAGAATCAGCTCAGTTGGGGCTCAACCACCCATTCTCCCCGGCGCATCACACCCGTGAGGGCGAAGTCGGCGTCCAGGATCACCAGGTCCGCGTCCTTGCCCGGTTCCAGCGAGCCCACCCGGTCGTACAGGCCGAGCAGCCTGGCCGGTGTGGCGGAGAGGGCGGTGACCACGTCCTCGACGGGCAGGCGGTCCAGGGTGACGGCCCGCTTGAAGGCACGGTCGAGGGTCAGGGTCGAGCCCGCGATCGAGCCGCCCTCCACCAGGCGTGCCACGCCCTCGCTGACCTCGACCTCCAGCGGGCCGAGCAGATAACGGCCGTCGCCGAAACCGGCCGCGTCCATCGCGTCCGTGATGAACGCCACCCGGTCCGCGCCCGCGTGATGGAACGCCAGCTGGAGGGACGCCGGATGCAGATGCGTACCGTCGTTGATCAGCTCGACCGTGATCCGCTCGTCCTCCAGGAGCGCGGCGATAGGGCCAGGAGTGCGGTGACCGAGGACGGGCATCGCGTTGTAGAGGTGCGTCGCCACGGTGGCGCCCGCCTCGATGGCCTCCACCGTCTGCTCGTACGTCGCGTCCGTGTGCCCGATCGCCGCGATCACCCCGTGCTCCGCGAGAAGGCGTACGGAGTCGACGCCGCCCGGCAGTTCCGTGGCGAGCGTCACCATCTTGGCCCGGCCGCGCGCAGCGTCGATCAGCTTGCGCACCTCCGCCGGGTCCGGGTCGCGCAGCAGTTCCTCGGAGTGCGCGCCCTTGCGGCAGGGCGAGATGAACGGTCCCTCGAAGTGGATGCCCGCGATGTCGCCCTGCTCGGCCAGCTCGGAGAGCAGTCCGGCGCGCTGGGCGAGCGCGTCCATGTCGCCGGTGACGGTCGACGCGACGATCGTCGTGGTGCCATGCAGGCGGTGCGTGTGGACGCCCTTGAGGATCTCGTCGACCGTCCCGGAGGTGAAGGACGCGCCGCCGCCACCGTGGTTGTGGATGTCGACGAAACCCGGCACCAGCCAGTGGCCGGTCAGATCCAGTACGTCGGCGTCCGCGGGAGCACTCCCGGCGATACGCGTGCCCTCGACGATCACGCGCCCGCCGTCCACGATTCCGGTGGGCAGCACCACCTGGGCACCGGCGAGCACTTTGCTAGTGGCCATCAGGTGGTTACCTCCGAGGGGGCAGTAGGGGTGGTGGACAGCAGATCCCAGGCCAGCAGCCCGGCGCCCAGACAGCCGGCCGTGTCCCCGAGCGCCGCCGGGACGATGCTGGGCAGCTTCTGGAAGGTCACCCGGCGCTCGACCGCCGCCCGTAGCGGTGTGAACAAGGTTTCCCCCGCCTCGGCCAGGCCGCCACCGATGATCAGCGTGCGCGGGTCCAGCAGGGTGAGCGCGGTGACGAGGCCGTCCGCGAGAGCGTCCACCGCCTCCTGCCAGACCGCCACCGCCCGCGGGTCCCCGGACTCCACGGCCTTCGCGCAGTCGGCCGCGTCCGCCTGAGGGTCACCGGACGCCTCGGCCCAGGCCGCACTCACCGCCGACGCGGACGCGAACCGCTCCAGGCAGCCGCGCTGCCCGCATGGACACGGGGTGCCCCCGGGGCGTACGACGATGTGGCCGATCTCGCCCGCGAAGCCGTGTGCGCCCGCCTCCACCCGGCCGTCGATACCGATCGCGCCCGCGATCCCGGTGCCGAGCGGCACGAACAGGAACCGGTCGGCTCCCCGCCCCGCCCCGAGCCGCCCCTCGGCGAGCCCGCCGGTGCGCACATCGTGCCCGAGGGCGACCGGGACGCCGGACAGCCGCTCGCCGAGCAGATCCCGCAGGGGTACGTCACGCCAGCCGAGGTTGGCCGCGTACACCGCGATGCCCCGCTCGGCGTCCACGATGCCGGGCACGGCGACGCCGACGGCGGACGCGGGCTCGCCGAAGTGGCGCTCGCCGTAGGCGCGCAGGTCCGCCGCGAAGCCGAGGATCGACTCCACCACGGCGTCCGGGCCGCGCTCCCGGCCCGTGGCGCGGCGGGCCTGGTGCAGCACGGTGGTGGGCTGTGGTTGCCGCTGGTCGATACGGCCCCCGGAGGGCTGGGCGTCGTCGGCCCCCACGAGGGCGGCCTTCATCCCGGTGCCGCCCACATCGAGGGCGATGACGTGTTTCACAGGTACAGTCTCGCCCCTGACCCCACGAGAGGTCTAGTCCACTCGCGTACTGTAGACCTTTGCATTCCGGTTATCCGGTCTTCAACTTCCGTGACGAGTACGACAGATGGGGAAAACAGCGGTGCGGCGACGAGTGACAGGTTTCATCTCGATGGTGTCCGCAATGGGCGTGACGGCTGCACTCGGCGGCTGCTCCGGTGACACCGCGGCCACCCAGAACGCCACGCTCACGCTGGTGGCCGCCGACTACGGCGACTCCGAGGCGAACAGCTCCCAGAAGTACTGGGACAAGCTGGTCAAGGCGTACGAGAAGAAGAATCCCGGCATCAAGGTCGACGTCAGCGTTTACTCGTGGAACGAGGTCGACGCCAAGGTCAAACAGATGGTCGCCGACGGGGAGGCGCCCGACATGGCGCAGATAGGCGCGTACGCCGACTACGCCGCGAAGGGTCAGCTGTACAAGGCCGACGAACTGCTCTCCATACCCGTCCAGGCCGACTTCGTCTCGAGACTCGCCGAGGCGGGCGAGGTGGGCCGGGCGCAGTACGGCATGCCGTTCGCCTCCTCCACGCGGCTGCTGTTCTACAACAAGGAGCTCTTCGCCGAGGCCGGCCTCACTCCGCCGCAGAGCTGGAGCGAACTGGCCGCCGCCGCCACGACCCTGAAGTCCCGCGGTGTCGAGACGCCGTACGCGCTGCCCCTCGGACCCGAGGAGGCCCAGGCCGAGACCCTGATGTGGCTGCTGAGCGGCGGTGACGGCTACACCGGCACCGTGGGCTCGTACGGCCTCGACTCCGACCAGAACATCGCGACCTTCAACTGGCTCAAGAACGACCTGGTGGGCAAGGGTCTCACCGGGCCGACGCCGCCCGGCAAACTCAACCGCGCCGACGCCTTCGAGGCGTTCACGCGCGGCGAGGTCGGCATGCTGAACGGTCACCCCTCGCTGATGCAGGCCGCCGAGAAGAAGGGCGTGGAGTACGGCATGGTGCCGATGCCCGGCGTCGACGGCAGGGCCAAGGCCACGATGGGTGTCGCCGACTGGATGATGGCGTTCAAGGAGAACGGCAACGGCGAGGAGATCGGTGACTTCCTCGACTTCGTCTACAGCGAGAAGAACGTGCTCGAGTTCTCCCACGAGTACAACCTGCTGCCCGTGACCACCTCCGCCTCCGACGCGATGGCCGCGGACAAGAACGACAAGGATCTCGACCCGTTCCTGTCCGAGCTTGAGAACGCCGAGCTGTATCCCGTCGCCAAGACGTCCTGGGCGCAGGTCAGCGCCGACATCAAGCAGCAGATCGGGAAGGCGGTGGGGCCGAATGCGCGGCCCGCCGCGGTTCTGGGGTCGCTGCAGCGGGCGGCTTCGGCGGCCGAGAACGCGGAGTAGCTCCGCTGGTTGCGCAGGGTGCCTAATAGCTCGGGGCTCGATGTCGTTTGGCGGGTGCGGGTGCGTTGTGGCTGGTCGCGCCCACGCGGCGGAGCCGCACATCGATACAGCCCCGCGCCCCTGAAAAGAAGGGGCCTGCGGCCGCCTCTTTTCAGGGCGCGGTAGCGTCGACGTATGGCAGAGGAGCTGACCCCGTTGGAGCTTGACGTACTTGCGCTGGAGGGGCGTGGCTGGGCTTCTCCCGGTGCCAAGGAGCGGGCCATACGGGAGGAGTTGGGGATGGGGCCGGTTCGGTACTACCAGTTGCTGAACGCCCTGCTTGATGCGCCGCGTGCTCTGGCCCATGACCCGGTGACCGTGAACCGGCTGCGCCGAATACGGGACGCCCGCCGGGCCGAGCGCTGACAGATCGCTGACGGATAGGGTCGCCGTATGGGCAGCCAAGCGGACCCCTCAAAGACCCCGACGCCATTGCCGACTCCTGCGACCCCGGCGGGACGTGACGGCCTCGACGCCATCCTCGCGCGGCCCGAACGGGCTGTACTCGCCTTCGACTTCGACGGCACTCTTGCCCCGATCGTCCCCGACCCCGAGCAGGCCCGCGCCCACCCCGACGCGGTTCCGGCGCTCGCCGCCCTCGCCCCGAAGGTCGCCTCCGTCGCCGTCGTCACCGGCCGCCCGGCCGACGTCGCGGTCCGCCACGGCAGCTTCGCGGGCGTACCCGGCCTCGAACACCTCGTCGTACTCGGCCACTACGGCGCCGAACGCTGGGACGCGGTCACCGGCACCGTCACGGCGCCCCCGCCCCACCCCGGCGTCGCCGCCGTCCGCGCCGAACTGCCCGGCGTCCTCGACCGCTCCGGCGCCTCGCAGGGCACCTGGATCGAGGAGAAGGGCCGCGCCGTCGCCGTCCACACCCGCCGCGCCGAGGACCCACAGGCCGCCTTCGAGGCCCTGCGTGAACCCCTCACGGACCTCGCCACCCGCCATGGCCTGGTCGTCGAACCGGGCCGCCTGGTCCTGGAACTCCGCCCACCGGGCATGGACAAGGGCGTCGCGCTACGCGAGTACGTACGGGAGGTCGGCGCCGAGTCAGTGGCGTACGCAGGCGACGACTTGGGCGACCTCCCGGCGTTCGCCGCGGTCGAAAAGCTCCGCTCCGAGGGCGTACCCGGCTTGCTCGTATGCAGCGGCAGCAACGAGGTCGCGGAACTGGCGGACCGAGCGGACCTGGTGGTGGACGGCCCGGCAGGTGTCGTACGCCTCCTCGCATCACTGGCAACGCGACTGAACCAGCCGCGCCCCTGAAAGGGGCAGGGCCGCAGGCCCGCTCTTTTCAGGGGCGCGGGGAACTGCGCGACCAGCCACAACGAACCCGCAGCGTTCAACCGTCCTATTACGCCGCGGCGCGCAGCGCTTCAAGCTGGTCCAGGAACCACTGGGCCGGAGGAAGCGCAGTAGCCGCACCGGCCAGCCGCTTCGTACGCTCCGCCCGCTCGTCCAGCGGCATCGTCAGCGCCTCATGCAGGGCGCGGGCGGTGCCCACAACGTCGTACGGGTTCACCACAATCGCATCCTCGCCCAGTTCCTCGTACGCCCCCGCCTCCCGCGAGAGCACCAGCGCGCACCCCTCGTCGGAGACGACCGGCACCTCCTTGGCGACGAGGTTCATGCCGTCGCGGATGGGGTTGACGAGGGCCACGTCGGCCAGCCGGTACGCGGCCAGCGAGCGAGCGAAGTCGTCCTTCAGATGCAGCACGACCGGGGTCCAACCAGGCGTCCCGTACTGGGAGTTGATCTCGTCCGCGAGCCGCTGCACCTCGGTCATGTAGTCGCGGTACACGGCCAGGTCCTGCCGCGACGGATACGCGAGGGCCACGTGCACGACCCGCTCACGCCACGACGGCTGGTCCTCCAGGAGCTGCCGGTACGCCAGCAGCCCCCGCACTATGTTCTTCGACAGCTCCGTCCGGTCCACCCGCACGATCGCCTTGCGGCCCGCACCTATCTGCTCCCGCAGCGCGACGATCCGCTCGTCCACGTCGGCCTCGTGCGACCGCTTCCGCAGGAAGTCCGCGTCCGCGCCGAGCCCGTGCACCCCGATCCGCGTACCCGACGGGATACCGGGGCCCAGCACGGCATGACAGCAGTCGGTGAACGCGTCCGCCCACCGCTGGGTCAGGAACGCCGCCCGGTCGGCACCGAGGATCCCGCCGAGCAACTGCGCGGCGATGTCGTCGGGCAGCATCCGGAAGTACTCCGGCGGAGCCCACGGCGTGTGCGAGAAGTGCCCGATCCGCAGGTCGGGGCGCAGCTCGCGCAGCATGCGGGGGACCAGCGTCAGGTGATAGTCCTGCACGAGCACGGCGGCGCCCTCCGCCGCCTCCTCGGCCAGGGCAGTGGCGAAGGCATGGTTGTACGTCTCGAACGACGCCCACTGCCTGCGGAACTCCGCGTCGAAGGCCGGCTCCAGCGGCGTCTGGTACAGCATGTGGCTCACGAACCACAGCACGGAGTTCGCGATGCCGTTGTACGCGTCCTCGTGTACGTCGGCGTCGATGTCCAGCATCCGTACACCGGGCTCGCCGACGCCGCGACGTACGGCCTCGCGGTCGCCGTCGCCGAGTGCCGAGCAGACCCACAGCGCGTCTGCCTCCGGCCCGATCGCCGAGAGGCCGGAGACCAGGCCGCCGCCGCCGCGCTTGGCTTTGAGGGTCCCGGTCTCGTCCAGGGCGTACGAGATCGGGCCCCTGTTGGAGGCGACGAGGATCTGGGCTTGCGTTGATGCCATAGGGCTCAACTTAGCCCAGGGTGGTCTCGCTCAAACGTGCGCTTCCGCGCCGCTGGGTTCCGCAGGGTGCCTATTAGCTCGGGGCGGGGTGTTGTGTCGCGGCTGCGGGTGCGTTGTGGCTGGTCGCGCCCCGCGGCGGAGCCGCAAATGTCACAGCCCCGCGCCCCTGGAAAGAGGGCCTGCGGCCTCTTTCCAGGGGCGCGGTCGCTGCCTACGCCGCCTTTCGTTCCGCGTACTCCTCGATCTCCGCCATCGGCGGTCGTTCCTCCGTGTCCACGGAGTACGTACGCGGTGCGAATCCCGCCTCGACCCTTTCGAACTGCGTGATCCGCGGCCGGACCATATGGCCGCGGGCCAGCCGCAGCTGGGCCGTGCGGTAGATCGCGGCGGCCATGCGGCCGAGGGCCTGGCCGTCCTGGTGGCGGTGTTTGCGGACGCCCACGTCGACCTGGGCGAGGGCGTCGAGGCCCACGAGGTGCAGGGCGTCGACCAGCATGCCCAGCTCGACGCCGTAGCCGACCGGGAACGGCAGCTGTTCCAGGAGCGAGCGGCGGGCCGCGTACTCCCCGCCGAGCGGCTGCACGAAGCCGGCCAGTTGCGGCCAGTGCATGTTCAGGATCGGGCGGGCCATCAGTTCCGTGACGCGGCCGCCCTGGCCTGCGGCGGTCCTGCCCGAGGTGGGATCGCCCGGCAGGTTCAGCGGGCGGTCGTACATCGCCTTGACGAGGTCCACGCCCGGATCGGTGAGCAGCGGACCGACGATCCCCGAGACGAAGTCCGCGGAAAACTCCTTCAGGTCGGCGTCGATGAAGGCGACGATGTCCCCGCTCGTGACCAGCAGCGAGCGCCACAGGACCTCGCCCTTGCCGGGGACGGCGGGGATGCGCGGGAGTATCTCGTCCCGGTGCACGACCCGGGCGCCCGCGTCGGCGGCGACCTCGGAGGTACGGTCCGTCGAGCCCGAGTCGATCACGACGATCTCGTCGACGAGGGGCACCTTCTTGGTCATCAGCTCGCGGCGGATCACGGCGACGATCTCGCCGACGGTCTCCTCCTCGTTGAGCGCGGGCAGTACGACGCTCACCGTGGAGTTGGCCGCGCGCTTCGCGGCGATGAGCTTCTTCAGCGGGCGGTCGTCAACGGACCAGGAGCGCGTGTTCAGCCAGCGCTCGACGTTTTCCAGCACGTGCGGCTCTCCCTTGCATCGGACCGGGTCGCGAGTGCCCACTGCGGCAGAAGGCTGATGTGACTGTCATCTCGCGGTTCGGACTGGTCTCTCCACGATCCAGGCCTTCGGTTACAGTCTTGAACAACGCTGATGACCATCGCATGTCGCGGGTCGCCCAGCCGACAACCACATACTCACAACCGAATAGCGCTCATCCAGAGGGGCAGAGGGATACGGCCCGTTGAAGCCCCGGCAACCCTCCAGCCGGTTCTCGTACCGATCGAAGATGATCGATTCCGCGAGGCTCCCGGCTAGTGAAGGTGCCAAATCCGTCTCACGACGAGATGCGTCGTGAGGAAGATGAGGAGAAAGGGCCTCGCCTCACATGGCTGCGCAGACAGTTGCAAGCACCACGAACGCTGAAACCTCCGCCGACTCGGCGCCCTCCACGAACTCCGTAGACCTCGGCCCCGCCGCCGCGCTCTCCTGCCGCGAATGCGGCCACCGCGTCCCGCTCGGCCCCGTCTTCGCCTGCGAGGAGTGTTTCGGCCCGCTGGAGATCGCGTACGACTTCTCGGCGTACGACACCGAGGAACTCCGTAAGCGCATCGAGGCGGGCCCCGCGAACATCTGGCGGTACGCGCCTCTCCTGCCCGTCCCCGCGGACGTGGCCACCAAGCCGAACATCAACCCCGGCTGGACCAAGCTCGTCAAGGCCGACAACCTCGCGCGCGAGCTGGGCGTCGACCCCGGCAAGCTCTTCGTCAAGGACGACTCCGGCAATCCGACGCACTCCTTCAAGGACCGCGTCGTCGCCCAGGCCCTGGAGGCCGCCCGCGTCTTCGGCTTCACCACCCTCTCCTGCTCCTCCACCGGCAACCTCGCCGGTGCCGTCGGCGCCGCCGCCGCCCGCGCCGGCTTCCGCTCCTGCGTGTTCATCCCGCACGACCTGGAGCAGGGCAAGGTCGTCATGGCCGCGGTCTACGGCGGCGAACTCGTCGGCATCGAGGGCAACTACGACGACGTGAACCGCTTCTGCTCCGAGCTGATCGGCGACCCGGCCGGCGAGGGCTGGGGCTTCGTCAACGTCAACCTGCGCCCGTACTACGCCGAGGGCTCCAAGACCCTCGCGTACGAGATCTGCGAGCAGCTCGGCTGGCAGCTCCCCGACCAGCTGGTGGTGCCCATCGCCTCCGGCTCGCAGCTCACGAAGATCGACAAGGGTCTGCAGGAGCTCATCAAGCTCGGGCTGGTCGAGGACAAGCCGTACAAGATCTTCGGCGCCCAGGCCGAAGGGTGCTCGCCGGTGTCCGTCGCCTACAAGGCGGGCCACGACGTCGTACGGCCGCAGAAGCCGAACACGATCGCCAAGTCGCTCGCCATCGGGAACCCCGCGGATGGTCCGTACGTGCTGGACATCGCGCGGCGTACCGGTGGCGCGGTGGAGGACGTGAACGATGAGCAGGTCGTCGACGCGATCAAGCTGCTGGCGCAGACCGAGGGGATCTTCGCGGAGACCGCCGGTGGTGTGACGGTGGGGGTGGCGAAGAAGCTGATCGAGAACGGTCTGCTGGACCCGAGCCTGACGACTGTCGTCCTCAACACCGGTGACGGTCTCAAGACGTTGGATGCGGTGGCCTCCGACACCGGTCTCACCGCGACCATCCGCCCCAGCCTCGAATCGTTCCGTGAGGCCGGGCTCCTCCAGGCGTAGCCCGTAGCCCCGTAGACGTACCCCCGCGCCTCTTACGGGGCGCTCCATACCTGACCGGAGGTCATCCCGCATGAGCGTCAACGTCCGCATCCCCACCATCCTTCGCACCTACACCGGCGGCAAGGCCGAGGTCGCCGCCGAAGGATCGACCCTCGCCGAGGTCATCGCCGACCTGGAGAAGAACCACACCGGTATCGCGGCGCGCGTCCTGGACGACCAGGGCAAGCTGCGTCGGTTCGTCAACGTGTACGTGAACGACGACGATGTGCGGTTCGAGCAGGGGCTGGAGACGGCGACGCCCGACGGGGCCGGCGTCTCGATCATTCCGGCCGTCGCCGGAGGCTGATCGTTACCGTCGGTAATGCCGGTAACTCAGGGTTCATCGAATTGCCCTCTCCGCGAGATAAGCGGAGGGGGCAATTCTGCATGGTTGAGCGCGATACAGTTGGGGAACCTGGTGCTCCCTCGGACCAAATGCATGTGCATTTCTGTCTGAGGTCCGATTAGAAGTAGCCAAAGTGTGCAGGTCTTTTGTGTCTTTTGCTCCTTTTGTGGAGCCCGACTTGCCCAACTCTAGGGTGAATTCTCCGTACATTCCGGATCGGCCATGCCCAGATTTCTCGTCCGATTGACCTGTTGCAGACGGCAGTTGGGCAGATACATTCAGCCGCGGTCGACGCGTTCCGGCGCACACCCCCAACCGTTGGGGGGTGAGGTCTGACCCGGATCCGCGAAGTGTGGATCTGTGCAAGGGCCAGTAATAGGGGAGTTAGGCATGGCTCAGGGCACCGTCAAGTGGTTCAACGCGGAGAAGGGGTACGGCTTCATCGCGGTCGACGGTGGTGCGGATGTATTCGTCCACTACAGCGCGATTCAGATGGACGGCTACCGCACCCTGGAGGAAGGTCAGCGAGTCGAGTTCGAGATCTCGCAGGGCCAGAAGGGGCCGCAGGCGGACATGGTCCGCGTGGCCGGCTGAAGCACGCGCCGACTGATCTGCAGCGACACGTTCTTCTTTCGAAGGGCTCGTACCTCAAGGGGTACGGGCCCTTCGGCATGCCTGCCGACGGTCGCGCAGCCGTCTCCCGGCGGCCCGTTCACCCCTCGGTAGGCGCTTGCACTCGGGTGGGTCGAGTGCTAATCATTGGCGTTAGCACTCTGAAGGTGAGAGTGACAACGAGGACCGGGTCGGTGAGGCCCGCAGGCCAAGTGGGGCAAGGAACCACGGGGCAGGCAGGCCGTCCGTCGCGGGCGCCAGCACGGTCCGGAGCAATCCACCCCAGTCCGGGAGGACCACTTCACATGGCCAAGATCATCGCGTTCGACGAGGAGGCGCGGCGCGGCCTCGAGCGCGGGATGAACCAGCTCGCCGACGCCGTCAAGGTCACCCTCGGCCCCAAGGGCCGTAACGTCGTCCTCGAGAAGAAGTGGGGCGCCCCCACGATCACCAACGATGGTGTTTCCATCGCCAAGGAGATCGAACTCGAGGACCCGTACGAGAAGATCGGCGCCGAGCTGGTCAAGGAAGTCGCGAAGAAGACGGACGACGTAGCCGGTGACGGTACGACGACCGCGACCGTCCTGGCCCAGGCGCTGGTCAAGGAAGGCCTTCGCAACGTCGCCGCCGGTGCCAACCCGATGGCCCTGAAGCGCGGTATCGAGAAGGCCGTCGAGGCGGTCTCCGGTGCCCTGCTCGACCAGGCCAAGGACGTGGAGACCAAGGAGCAGATCGCTTCGACCGCCTCCATCTCCGCCGCCGACACCCAGATCGGCGAGCTCATCGCCGAGGCCATGGACAAGGTCGGCAAGGAAGGCGTCATCACCGTCGAGGAGTCCCAGACCTTCGGTCTGGAGCTGGAGCTCACCGAGGGTATGCGCTTCGACAAGGGCTACATCTCGGCGTACTTCGCCACCGACATGGAGCGTATGGAGGCCGTCCTCGACGACCCGTACATCCTGATCGCCAACTCGAAGATCAGCGCCGTCAAGGACCTGCTGCCGCTCCTCGAGAAGGTCATGCAGTCCGGCAAGCCGCTGCTGATCATCGCCGAGGACGTCGAGGGCGAGGCCCTGTCGACCCTGGTCGTCAACAAGATCCGCGGCACCTTCAAGTCCGTCGCCGTCAAGGCTCCGGGCTTCGGTGACCGCCGTAAGGCCATGCTCGGCGACATCGCCATCCTCACGGGCGGCGAGGTCATCTCCGAGGAGGTCGGCCTCAAGCTGGAGAACGCGACCCTGGACCTCCTGGGCCGCGCCCGCAAGGTCGTCATCACCAAGGACGAGACCACGATCGTCGACGGCTCCGGCGACACCGAGCAGGTCGGCGGCCGGGTCAACCAGATCCGCGCCGAGATCGAGAACTCCGACTCGGACTACGACCGCGAGAAGCTCCAGGAGCGCCTGGCGAAGCTGGCCGGCGGCGTGGCCGTCATCAAGGCCGGTGCCGCCACCGAGGTCGAGCTCAAGGAGCGCAAGCACCGCATCGAGGACGCCGTTCGCAACGCGAAGGCTGCCGTCGAGGAGGGCATCGTCGCCGGTGGTGGCGTGGCCCTGCTCCAGGCCGCCACGGTCTTCGAGAAGCTGGAGCTCGAGGGTGACGAGGCGACCGGCGCCAACGCCGTGCGGCTCGCCCTGGAGGCCCCGCTCAAGCAGATCGCCGTCAACGGTGGTCTCGAGGGCGGCGTCGTCGTGGAGAAGGTCCGCAACCTTCAGGTCGGTCACGGTCTGAACGCCGCGACCGGCGAGTACGTCGACATGATCGCCGAGGGCATCATCGACCCGGCGAAGGTCACGCGTTCCGCCCTGCAGAACGCCGCGTCCATCGCCGCGCTGTTCCTCACCACCGAGGCCGTCATCGCCGACAAGCCGGAGAAGGCGGGCGCCGCCCCGGCCGGCGGCGGCATGCCGGGCGGTGACATGGACTTCTGATCCGGTTCTCCGCCGGATCGGACCCTCCCCCAAGCTCTCGGCTTCGCTCGAGCAGGGGGGACCCCCAGTCCAGTACCGAGGGCGGCATCCCTGTTCGCAGGGGTGCCGCCCTCGGGCGTGCCTGGGGCACAGTGGGCTTTTGATCGCGAGGTGGAATGCCGTGGCCGTGACGACAGTTGATGCGTACGCAAGTAATGCGCACGCATCAACTGCCCTGTCTTCCGTCTGCGAGGAATTCCACGTGACCGTCACCCCCTCCGCCTCCCCTTCCGTCACCCGCGCGGCCCAAGTCCTGTCCCGCCCCGTTGCCCTGAACGGCCTCACCGTCCCGAACCGGATCGCGATGGCGCCCATGACCCGGGAGTTCTCGCCGGGCGGTGTCCCGGGGGAGGACGTGGCGTCGTACTACGCGCGCCGGGCCGCCGCAGGGGTCGGTCTGATCGTGACCGAGGGGACGTACGTCGGTCATGAGTCGGCCGGGAAGAGCGACGGCATCCCGCGCTTCCACGGTGACGAGCAGCTGGCCGGGTGGGCGAAGGTCGCCGAGGCCGTGCACGCGGCGGGCGGGACGATCGTGCCGCAGCTGTGGCACATCGGCATGGTGCGGTCCGCCGGTGAACCCCCGTACGCGGACGCCCCGGCCGTCGGCCCGTCCGGCATCCGCCTCGACGGTACCGAAGGCACGGGCAAGGCCATGACCCAGGCCGACCTGGACGACGTCGTCGCGGCCTTCGCCGAAGCCGCTGCCGCTGCCGAGCGGATCGGCTTCGACGGGGTCGAACTGCACGGCGCGCACGGCTACTTGATCGACCAGTTCCTGTGGTCCGGCACCAACCGCCGCGCCGACGAGTACGGCGGCGACCTGGTGTCCCGTACGAAGTTCGCGGCGGAGATCGTGGCGGCGGTGCGCGAGGCGGTCTCACCGTCCTTCCCGGTCATCTTCCGGTACTCGCAATGGAAGCAGGAGGCGTACCACGCGAGGCTCGCGGAGTCCCCCTCGGAACTGGAAGCCCTGCTGACCCCGCTCGCCTCGGCCGGCGTGGACGCCTTCCACGCCTCCACGCGCCGCTACTGGCACCCGGAGTTCGACGGCTCGGACCTCAACCTGGCCGGCTGGACGAAGAAGCTCACCGGCAAGCCCACCATCACCGTCGGCTCGGTCGGCCTGAACGGCGACTTCATCAAGGCCTTCGTGGGCGAGGGCGCCGCGGTCAAGGGCATCGACGACCTGCTGGACCGCCTGGAGAACGAGGAGTTCGACCTGGTCGCGGTCGGCCGCGCGCTGCTTCAGGATCCGGAGTGGGCAGCGAAGGTACTGGAGGGCCGCTTCGGGGAGTTGGGGGCGTATGACCCGGCGTCGCTGCGCACGCTGAGCTGAGTTTGTCAGCGGTACGTCGAGGGCGGCACCTCCTGCTTCAGGGGGTGCCGCCCTCGAATTCTGTGCGGCGCTTCAGGTACTCCGACCGACCTTCAGCACGTGGACGGTGATGGTGGAGTCGTCCGGTCGATACAGAATCCGCCAAGTGCCGACGTGCAGTCGGTAGTAGCCGGATGCGCCAAGCGCGCGGGCTGCTTCGGGACGCGGGTCGTCGGCGAGTGCGCGTACTGCTGCGGTTGTGGCCTTGGCCCCGATGGGGTCGAGGGTTCGGAGCCTCCGGAACTCGCTCATGGCGTGGTGTTCCCACACCAGTGCGTAGGTCACGAAGCGGCCTCCTGGCGATCTTCCGCCTCCAACTGGGCCATGAAGTCGTCGTGGGACATGGACGGGCCGGACGGGTTCGCCTCACGTGCCTGCGCTTCGGCGATGTCCGCCTCGTCCCGCAGTCGCTGCAACTCTTCCAGTTCGCTTATCGGGATGAGCGCGGCGGCAGGCTTTCCGTACTCCGAGATCAGGATGTGTTCCTGACCGTGCCTGACCCGGCCGACCAGTTGTCCGAGTTGGTTGCGGGCTTCCACGAGCGGATACGTCTCCATGAGAAAACTGTACACACCTGCGAGTGTGTGCGGTGGATTCATTTGGCTGCTGTTTCGCGGGCAATTCCTGGAGCGGTCATAGACGTGGCCTTTCTCGTCGGTCGACCATTGCCGCGCGGGCTGCGGCGGCGTGGGCGTGGACTGCGGTGGACGTCAGGGGCATGGAGGGCTGGGGTGGAGCGGTCTCGCCTCGGCACGGGCCGCAAACGCCGCCCGGCAGAGCCTCCGGGCGGCCCGGTGCGCCGCACTTCGCGCACTCCAGTACGCGGAGGGGCGGGCGTGCGGCGGCCGGTGTGGGCTCCGGCGGGAGCTTGCTGGTCAGGCGGTTGCGGACGAGGGCGGCCGGGCTGTGGACCGGGGTCGGGAGACCTGCGGTCAGGGCCTGGAGTACGTGCTCGTCGGTGGCGCCCCTCGCGAACCACTCCGTGAGGAGCGGGGCGAGGTCCGCGCAGGCCTTGGCCGACAGGGACAGAGCCGGGGTCGCACGGCCGAGGGCCGCGAGGAGGATGTAGGCGCGGGAGCGAGTGGGCCCTCGCCGGTCCGCTGAAGGTTCCTGCTCCTGAGGTACGTCGCCCCGCGTGAACGCCGCCCACCAGTCGTCGTCCCGTGCCGTTCGCGAGAACCACGTTCGGGTGATCCAGCGTGGGCTTCCCGAGCCGGCCAGGTGTTCGCGGCCCCGGCGCAAGTGGCCTGCCTGCTGGATGTTGTTGAGGGCCGTTCGGAGGGCGCACTGGCCGTACGGGAGTGTCTTGGCCAGCGTCTTCACGGAGATGTCGGCGCCGTTGGGGAGGCGGTCGATGTACGCGGCGATGGCGGCTTCGCGGGGTGGGAGGTGGGCGAAGTCGTGGGCGGTGTGGGGGAGTTGGTCCGGGGCGCTGAGTTTTCCGTAACCCGGGTTGGCCATCGGGTGCGGGGACGCGTGCGCGGGCAGGAAGGTAGCACTAAGGTTGGCTTCAGCCATGGGATCGAGCGCTTTCGATCTCGTAGGTCAAACCCCCGCAGGTGTTTGCCGCACCTAGCGGGGGTTGTTCGTTATGCGGGCAAGCTAAGCCCATGTGACTGTCCGTGGCAAGTCGGTCGCGTCACGTCAACTCGCGGGGAGGGTGGGCGGGTTGAAGCCCTCCTCCCAATCCTCAGAAGCAGGGCTCGGAGCTCGGCGCTTGAGCTTCGGGAGAGAGTGAAGGGGCCCCAGCTCGGCGTCCAGCCGTACGCCCCCGGTTACCTGTCGCGAAAAACTGTGACACTTGCTCTGGAAGTGTCACAATCCCGTGCCCCACCTACACCGCCCACCGGGCAGCTCTCTGGTTGTGCTTGAGGGCTTCGACGAAGCCAGACCAGGCCTCGGCCCGGAACGCGAGCTTCGGGTCGTGGGGGTTCTTGGAGTCGCGAACGGGGCTGTCGCGAACGGGGGCTGTGAGGGCGGACGTTGTCAGTCCTGTGACGGCGCCGGAGGTCTTGCCGGAGCGTTAGAGGTTGCCCATGGGTTCGATGTCGATCTTCCGGGGTTCGCCCCAGATGCGTAGGACCTCGTAGTCGGTGAACTCGTGGACCAGGCGGTAGGCCATGCCGGGGTGGGGGCTGCGGCGCTGGGCGGCGAGGAACAGCTCGGCTTCCTGTTTGTCGCGGCGGGGGGTGCCGCAGAGTTGCCAGACCTGGCCCGTCCACATCTCGGGGAGCCAGCGCTGCTGGGGTTGAGGGCGGTCGCCCCGTACGCCGTAGCGGGACTTCGTGCGCTCGAGCGTCTCGTCCGGGGCGGTCGGACGGCCCTGGGTGAAGGAGTCGTTGACCTTCGAGCGGCGGGCGATTCGGCGGCGGGTCTCGCAGAGCAGGCACAGGTCGGGGGCGTCCTCGTCGACCGGGCCTGTGGGGTGCTCGGCGCAGCGCGTGGTGGGCTTCGCCGTGGTGACGGTTTCCTCGAGCAGATCCAGGGCCCGCTTCAGGTCCGCCTTGACCTCGTGCAGCTTCGCGTCGAGTGTGTCCGTGCCCAGGGCCTCGCCGTGCTCGCCGAGAAGCCGCAGGGCGCGGCCCAGGGCGGTCAGCTGTGCGTGGTTCATGGTGGTCGTCCCCTCCCGGGAGCGGAGCTGTGCTGCCGACGTCCCCAAGAATCACATGCGCCGCTGACAGTCCGCCCCGGAAGCCCGGACTCGAGCGTGACTGTCGCCCCCGGGAGCCGGCTCGGGCCGCTGCTCGGCCGCTCCTCAGTCGCTCGCCAGGGCCGCCTGGAGAGCCACCCGGAGGTGGCCGTTCGCCTCGGTGAGCAGGCGGGCGGCGGTGGCGGCGTCGATGTCGGCGAGGAGGACGAGGATCGCGTTCTTTGTCTCGCCGTCGGCCGCGCTCAGGGCCGCCTCGATCTGGTCGTCGGGCGCGCCCGTGGCCAGCGCGACGATACGGCGCGAACGGGCCCGGAGCTTGTCGTTCGAGGCGCGTACGTCGACCATCAGGTTCCCGTACGTCTTGCCCAGGCGGATCATCGTGATCGTCGACAGCATGTTGAGGACCAGCTTCTGGGCCGTGCCCGCCTTCAGGCGCGTCGAGCCGGTGAGCAGTTCGGGGCCCACGACGACCTCGATGCCGTGGTCGGCCGCCGCCGCGAGCGCGCTGTCCGCGTTGCAGGACAGGCCGATGGTCAGGGCGCCGAGTGCGCGGGCGTGTTCCACCGCGCCGATCGCGTACGGGGTCCGGCCGGAGGCCGAGACGCCGACCACCGTGTCGTCGGCGGTGATGCCCAACGCGGCCAGGTCCTCGGCCGCCAGCTCCTTGGAGTCCTCGGCGCCCTCGATGGAGTTGACCGTGGCGCTCGGGCCGCCCGCGATCAGGCCGACGACCTCGGAGGGGTCCGTGTTGAAGGTGGGCGGGCACTCGGACGCGTCGAGGATGCCGAGGCGGCCGGCGGTGCCCGCGCCCGCGTAGACCAGGCGTCCACCGCGCGCCATACGGTCCGCGACGGCGTCGATCGCGGCGGCGATCCGCGGGAGCTGCGTGGCGACGGCGGTCGGTACGGTCGCGTCCTCGCCGTTCATGATCTTCGCGATCTCGAGGGTGGGCAACTGGTCGATCCGAGCGAGCTCGGGACGGAACGCCTCGGTGGTCAGGGCCTCCAACTCGTCTCGTACGTCACGGTAGTTGGAGGAGGCGTCGGTGGGGGAGGTCATGTAGGGCGGCTCTTTCCGGTGGTACTTCCGGGGCTTGTTCGCTGATTCTCCGGGTGGGCTGAGCGCCCCGTAAGGGGCGCGGGGAACTGCGCGACCAGCCCCCACTCACCCGCGGACGAATAACTGCTTGCCAAGCGGAGCGCTACCGCGCCCCCCGCGGAGCGTGACGGTGTGCCAGCGCCTCGTAGGACGCGGCCAGCGCCGGCGCCGCCGTCTCGTACGTCCGCTGGGCCACGCCTATGAACAGGCAGTCCACCACCAGCAGTTGGCTCGTACGGGACGACATGGCGGCCGGCCGCAACTCGCTCTCGCGGGCCGTCGACGTGGTGAGCACGTGGTCGGCGTACTGCGAGACCGGACCGTCCGGGCGGCCGGTGATCGCGACCGTCGTGGCGCCCCGCTCGAAGGCGACCCGTAGCGGTTCGATGACGTCGCCGGTCGAACCGGAGTGGGTGATCGCGATGGCCACGTCCTTGGCGCGCAGTTGCACGGCGTTGGTGACCGCGAGATGGGGGTCGCTGAACGCGTGGGCTATGAGGCCGATGCGCAGGAGCTTCTGGTGGAGGTCCTGGGCGACCAGGCCGGAGGCGCCGACTCCGTAGATGTCGATACGGCCGGCCGCAGCGAGCGCGGAGACGGCCGCGCCGAGCTGGACCGTGTCCAGGCCTGCCGCGGTGTCGGCGAGGGTCTGCTGCTCGTCGTACGCCAACTTCGCCACGACGTCCGCGATCGGGTCATCGACCGCTATGTCGGCCGTGACGGCGGGGGCGCGGCCCGACTGCTGGTGGGCGGCGAGGCCGGCGAGGGCCAGACGCAGGTCGCGGTAGCCGGGGTAGCCGAGGAGGCGGGCGGTGCGGACGACTGTGGCCTCGCTGGTGCCGGTTCGCTCCGCGAGGCCGGTGACCGTGAGGGCCGCGCAGCCCGCGGGGTCGCCGGCCACGGCCTCGGCGACGCGCTGCATGGAGCGGGTCATCGACGGGGCGAGGGTGCGGACCTTGGCGGCGAGGGCCGCGGGGGCCGGCGGCGCTTCGCCTGTGAAAATTTCCTTCACGTTTTGGGTCACGTGTGAAAGGTATTTTTGGCGGCGGGGAGGGGTCAAGGGGTGGCTCAGGGGGTTTTCAACTGCGGGCCCGGTGGGGGCTGGTCGCGCCCGCGCGGCGGAGCCGCATATCGACACAGCCCCGCGCCCCTGACGGGCGCGCAGCCCACACGGAGCGCCGTCACTTGTGCCGTAGGCGCACAATGGGGCTATGGAACCTCCGCCCTCCCCACACCCCATCAGCCCCCTGGAACAGGCGCTGCACACGGCCCGTGCGCTCGTGATCGCCGATCTCGTCGCGGGCGACGTCGCCGAGGCCGATGTCGTCTCGCTCGTCGAGGCGTCGGTGGTGCAGCGGCGCTGGTGGGTGGAGCAGTGGCCGGAGGGCGTCGAGTACGTGGCGGGGCTGGTCGCCCAGGACGTACAGGACGCGCTGCTCGAACGGTACGGGCGCTGGCCGCTGTGCCCCGTCTGCGGCGCCGGCGACCCGCACGCCCTCGACGTCGAACCGGAACTCGGGCCCGATCCGCACTGGGTGTGCCACAAGGCGGGCGTGAAGGTCTCGGCGGTGGGCTCGCTCGGCTCGGCGACGGGAGGGCCCGGCGGCGGCTCCGGCGGGGCGCCCTCCTCGTGACGGTCTATATCGATCCGCCCGCCTGGCCGGGCCACGGCCGCATGTGGTCGCACCTGATCAGCGACGTCTCGTACGACGAACTGCACGCGTTCGCCGCGGAGTTGGGCGTCCCGCCCCGGGCCTTCGAGCGGGACCACTACGACATCCCGTCGCATCGGTACGCGGACGTCGTGCGCGCCGGAGCGGTCGAGGTCAGCAGCCGCGAGGTGGTGCGGCTGCTCTACGAGGCGGGGCTGCGCAGGCGCAAGAGCCGTACGCAATCCCTCTGAACGAGTTGAGCGAGCGGTCTCAGCTTCTGCGGAGCTCGTACACGTACTGCTCCCCGTCCTCCCGCACCCACGTGTAGCCCGCACGCGACACCACGCCCTGGGAAGGGGCGTTGGCATGGTCGATCTTCGCGCACAGCAGCTTCACGTCGTCGCGGGCCAGTGCCCATGTGGACAGCGCGCGCAGCGCCTCCGTGGCGTAGCCGTGGCCGCGGGCCGGTTCCTCCAGGTCGTAGCCGACCTCGGCGCGGCCCTCGTCGTCGGGTACGCCGTGGAAGCCCATGCCGCCGATGGCCTGGCCGTCCTCCCTGCGCACGATGACGAACACGCCCCACTCCGGGCGGTGAACTCCGGTCTCGTACGCCTTGATGACTATCCCGGCGGAGAACCGCGTGTTCTCGCAAGGGCCGCCCTCGATCCACTCGAAGCCGCCCGTGCCGCCGGCCTGCAGATCGGCGGCGGCAGCGGGCGTGATCCCTTGCAGGGTGAGCCGCTCGGCGGGGATGACGAGGTTGTTGTTCCAGCGCCACTCGGTGACCGGCGCGCGGCCGGGCAGTTCGCCGCGGCCGGTGGCCCACAGGAGGGTGCGCCAGTGGTCGGGGCCTGGCTGGACGTGCGGGAAGATCCGGGTGAGTACGTCCTCGCACAGCTCGGCCGAGGGCTCGTACGCGATGTCCAGCCCCTCGGCGATGTCATGCGTGTGCAGGAGCACCTCGGCGATGCCCATCGCGGCGAAGCCCTCGCGGTTCGCGCTGCGGAAGGGATACGGGTGGAAGGCCCGCGCCTCGCGCGGCGTGGTGCGGACGGCTGCGGCGAGCAGGGTGCCGGTCGCCTCGATGACGTCCAGGACGTCGTCCGGGCTCTCGCATTCGCCGCAGTCGATGCGGAACGGTACGTACCGGTCGGTGGGGCGGCCCGCCAACTGCCCCGCGTACGAGATGAGATCCGACGCGATGTGCTCAGCCGTCCTGCGGCAACTCCACTCGAGACGGCCCGCCTTGACGCTCCAGTCCTGCTCCCCGGCCGCTGTCCGCAGCGCCGCCACGGCATCCGCGACGGCTTCCTCTATCTGATCCCCGCCCATGTCTCGCATGGGGGCGACGATAGGTGGTCAGTTCGCGGAACGGGACTGAATAACCGACTCATCGGTGCCGGCGGATGCGGCCCCGATGACGACTCGGGAAACCGGACGCCGATGCAGCCGCAGCGAGACGGCGCTCGCCGCCCCCGCCGTGACCGTCATGGCCGCACCGGCCCACGCTGTCGAGGCGTACCCGAACCCCGCGTCGATGACCGCGCCGCCGAGCCAGGGACCGCCGGTGTTGCCGAGGTTGAAGGCGGCCGTGGTGGTGGCACCGGCGAGGGTCGGGGCGGCGCCCGCGACATTGAACATGCGGGCGTTCAGCGCGGGAGCCGTATAGAAGGCCGAGACGCCGAGGAGGAAGGAGAGGGCGACGGCGGCGAACGCGTACTGGCCGAGGAGGGCCAGGGCGATGAGGAGAACGGTCGAGGCCGCGATGCCGGACAGCAGTACCCCGAAGAGGTGCGCGTCCGCGATCCGGCCGCCGATCGTCGTGCCGACGAGCGCGCCGATCCCGAAGAGTGCGAGGACGGTGGGTACCCAGCCTTCCGCCAGGCCCGCCACGTCCGTCAGCAGCGGCGCGAGATAGCTGAACGTGCAGAAGACGCCGCCCGCGGCGAGGGCGACGATCGAGATGGTGAGCCAGGTCTGGCGGTCCCGGTAGATCCGCAGCTCACGCTTGAGCCGGGGCTTCTCGGCCGGGAGGGGAATGGCCGGGATGAGGGTGACGACCCCGACGAGGGCGATCCCGGACGCGGCGGCGACCGCCCAGAAGGCGGAGCGCCAGCCGAGATGATCACCGAGGAAGGCACCCGCCGGGACGCCGAGAACGTTCGCGATCGACAGACCGCCGATCATCACGGCGAGTGCGCGGGCACGGGCGTTCGCCGGCACCATCGCGACGGCGACCGCGGCACCGACCGCCCAGAACCCGGCACACGCCAGCGCACTGATCACCCGGGACGCGAAGAGCACGGCGTAGTTCGGCGCGAGGGCACCCGCGATCTGGCCCAGGCCGAAGACCGTGATGAGGCTGATCAGGGTCGTGCGGCGGGGGAGGCGGATGGTTGCCACGGCGAGGAGGGGCGCCCCGACGACCATCCCGATCGCGAAGGCCGATATCAGCAGGCCCGCACGTGGAATCGAGACGCTCATGTCGTCCGCGATGGCCGGCAGGAGGCCGGACAGCATGAACTCGCTGGTGCCCAGGGCGAAGACGGAGAGCCCGAGGATGTAGACGGCCAAGGGCATGCGGGCGGGAGCGCGGGCGACGGGGGAAAGCATATTCATGGGCAACCTCGGGGGATGAAGTGGCATTCCCGGACGCGGTCACTGACCCGGACGCGGTCACTGAGCGGCGTCGAGCAGTTCCAACTCGGCGCCGATGTTGTAGCGCGCAGTTGCTTCCCATTCCGCCGCCCCGTGCGGGGTGCGGAACAGGCGTGGCAGGGCGAGGAGTTGGCGCAGGACCGTGGCGCGGCCCTCGCGGAAGGCCTCGGAGGGGACGAAGGCGTACTCCTCGCGGACGGCGGCGGTGTAGAGGGCGTACGTCCTCGGGGGTGCGGCCAGGATCGCCAGGTCGGCGTCGCAGAGGACCTGGCCGTTGGGGTCGTCGGGGGACGGGTCGTGGGTGACCGTGAGGCGGACCAGGCGGGCGACCTCGGCCGTTTTCTCCGGCGGGAGACCGGCTTCGGTCAGGGCGCGTTCGGCCAGGCGGGCCGAGCGTTCCTCGTTCTCGGAGCGGTCGGGGAGGTAGACCGCGTCGTGGAACCACGCGGCGAGGCGGACCAGGTCCGGGTCGTCCGCGTACTTCTCCAGTACGTCGATGTGGTCCAGGACCGCCGTCAGGTGATCGAGCGTGTGGTAGCGGCGCTGGGGTTCCGACCAGCGGGCGAGGAGGTCGTCGGCGTACGGGGCGGGATCGGGGGCGGAGGTGGTGCGGGCACGTTGCAGGGTGTGGAGCCAGCGGGTGCGCAGGGCTTCGGGGTCGGCCATGGAGTCATTGTTCCCCTTCGCCGCGTACCCTTGAATTGGACTAGACCTGTAGAGCCGTCCAAGTCGCCCAGCCCCCAAGGGAAGAGGTTCTGATGAGCAAGCGTGCAGTCCTGGAGGTGATCGCCCTCGATGCCGAGGACGCGGTCGCCGCCCGGGCCGGGGGCGCGGATCGCCTCGAAGTCGTCTCCGACATGGCGGCCGACGGGCTCACCCCGTCGGCCGGGGCCTTCGCCGAGATCCG
Source organism: Streptomyces yerevanensis (assembly GCF_000716805.1). Lineage (NCBI taxonomy): Bacteria > Bacillati > Actinomycetota > Actinomycetes > Kitasatosporales > Streptomycetaceae > Streptomyces > Streptomyces yerevanensis. The sequence continues at coordinate 255,822 of NZ_JNWJ01000021.1, forward strand.
GGCCGCCGTCGACATCTCGCTGCGCGTGATGCTGCGGCCGGGGGACGGGTTCGCCGCCGGAGGCACCGAGGAAATCGGGGAACTGGTGAGCGTCGCGCGGGAGTTGCGGGGTGCGGGGGCCGACGAGTTCGTGCTCGGATTCCTGGACGAGGCCGGTGGTGTGGACGTGGCCGCGGTGGAGCGGATCGTCGCCGAACTGGACGGCTGCCGCTGGACGTTCCACCGCGCGATCGACCGGGCGGCTGACCGAGACGCCCTGCGCAAGCAGCTCGCGGATCTGCCCGGGCTCGACACCTACCTCTCGGCGGGCTCGGCGGCCGGTGTGGACGACGGCCTCCCCACGCTGCTCACCGAGGCGGCGCGGCGCGGGGAGCCGGGTTATGAGCAGCGGCTCATGGTGGGCGGCGGGCTCCGTCTCGAGCACGTACCGCGGCTGCGGGCCGCCGGAGTGGACGCCTTCCACATCGGCGGGGCGGCACGGCCCGGTGGGTGGGAGGGGCCGGTGTCCGCGGCGGCGGTCGGGAAGTGGCGGGCGGCGTTGGACGGGTAGGGACCGCCAGTCGGGCCCCTGCGTCCCCCGAATCCTGCCCGCTCCTGGCTCGGCCCGCGAGCGCATACGAAAGTCAACGAGCCATAGACCATCGGCTGATGACGGGTGTCCCGCCCCTCGCCACACTGAGGGCTGCGCAGCAGAACACAGGGGGGCGTATGAGCGTGGACATGGAGAAAGAGCCGGACGCACGGGCAGACCAAGGAGGCCAGGTCAGCCGGGGTGACGAGGCCGACCGGCCCACCGTGCTCGCCGAATCGACCTGGGGCGTCCTGGTCCTCTGTGTCGCGGCCGGGGCCGTGGTCGGTGAGCTGGTCAGGCTGCTCGCCGGCTGGCTCGTGACCCTGCGCTGGGCGCCGTTCAAGGGACCGGCGGAGTTGTTGGACTCGGTTCCCGAGCCGTGGGTGACCGTCGGCGCGGTGGCCGTCGGTGCGCTGCTGGGCCTTTTCGCGGCTCTTGTCCTGCTGCACGAGTCGCTGTCCGTCCGCGTCTCCGACCGCCGTGTGGTGCTCACCATCCGGGACGAATCCCGGGAGTTCGCGCGGGACAAGATCCGCCTGGTCTTCCCGGACGGCAAACGACTCGTACTGCTCGGCCACAACAGCGAGGAACTCGCCAGGGAAGACTGCGGCCTGTCCATGCCGCGCCTCGCCGACGCCTTCACCGAGCACGGCTACACCTGGGTGGACGAGGACCCGCACCTGGCCGAGTTCCGGCGCTGGGTCCCGGACACCCCAGGCCTGCCCGCGGGGGCGAACGCCCTGTTCAAGGCCCGTGAGAAGGCGCTCAAGAAGCAGGGCGACGCCGAGGATGCCCGGGAACTGCGCGAGGAGCTGGCGAGGCTCGGCGTCGTCGTGCGCGACGAGGACAAGCGGCAGTACTGGCGGCTGCCGTCCCAGTGAACTGACCAGTGACCTGAACCGTGAACCGGCCTGTGGATCAGTCCAGTTGGGGCGGCAGCGGTGCCGCGTGCGTCACGATCAGGCCCGAGACGGCTCGGGTCAGGGTGACGTACAGGCGGCGCAGGCCGGTCCGTTCGTCCGGTTCGCCGTCGACCACGGCCCGCGGCTCGTCCAGGACCACGTAGTCGTACTCGAGGCCCTTGGCGAGCGAGGCCGGGACGAGGGCCAGGCGGGTTTCGTACGTCGTCTCCTCGCCCGGTCCGATATACGTGATCCCCGCCGCCGTCAGCGCCTCGGTCAACGCCGGGATGCGGGCGTCGGCCGCGATCAGGCCGACCGAGCCCTCGTGGCTCAGCAACTCCCGGCAGGCGTCCACCACTTCCGTGTCGCCGACAGTCGTCCGTACCTCGAAGAAACCCGGATTCTCACGGACCGACGCCACCGGAGTGAGCCCGGGCGCGATGTGCGGGAGGAGCCGGGACGCGTACGTGATGACGTCCGTCGGGACGCGGAAACCGGCCGTCAGTTCCTCCACGACGGCGTCCCGCTTGCCCAGGTGCGCCAGCGCCTCGTCCCAACTGCGCGTCGCCCAGGGCGTGGTGCCCTGCGCCAGATCGCCGAGCACGGTCGCCGAACCCGTCGTGCATCGCCGGCCCACCGCCCGGTACTGCATGGGGGAGAGGTCCTGCGCCTCGTCGAGCACCACATGCCCGAGCGAGTGCGTGCGCTGGACGAGATCGGTGGCCTCGTCGATCAACACGGCGTCCGCGGCGGACCACTTGGCGGACTTCGGCGACCGTACGGGCCTGGCCCACAGGATGGTCTTCTGCTCGTCCTCGGTGAGGATCCCGTCCGCGTGTACGGCGAGGAAGCCGGCGTCGGAGAGCAGGCGCAGCACCAGCCGGGCGGGGTCGACCGGCGGCCAGATCGTCTTCACCGCCGCCTTCACGGCCGAGTTGCGGGCGACGGCGTCCTGCACGCGGTCGTCCGGGGCCTCGCCGGACCGCTCCATCTGTACGAGCACGGAGTGCGCGATGCGCTGCGGCAGGGCGTCGCGGGCGGCGCCGTAGCGGATGTCGCGGTCGAGCAACTCCTGGACGATCTCCTCCAGTTCGTACGCCGGGACGCGCCAGCGCCGAGAGCCGCGTACGACGACGACCGGCTCGGTCGGCATCGTGACGTGCGAGCGGACGGCGCGGCGCAGGACCTCGGCCATGCGGGCGTCGCCCTTGACGATGGCGGCCGGTGCGTCGTCCCTGCCGCGTACTTCGACGTGGGCGACGAGGTCGTCCACCGTCGACTGCTTGACCTCCAACTCGCCCAGGGCGGGGAGCACTTGCTCGATGTAGTGGAGGAAGGAACGGTTCGGGCCGATGACGAGGGTGCCGGTGCGGGCGAGCCGGTCGCGGTGGGCGTAGAGGAGATACGCGACCCGGTGCAGGCCGACCGCCGTCTTTCCGGTGCCCGGACCTCCCTGCACGCACAGGGTGCCGCCCAGTCCGCTGCGTACGATCTCGTCCTGCTCGGGCTGGATCGTCGCCACGATGTCGCGCATCGGGCCGACGCGCGGGCGCTCGATCTCCTGCTGGAGCAGCTTGCTGGTGACGTCGGCCTCGGTGGGGTCGGTGAGGTGTTCGTCCTCGTACGCGGTGAGGTCGCCGCCCGTGTACCCGAAGCGGCGGCGCAGCGCGATGTCCAGCGGGTCCTTCTTGGAGGCCCGGTAGAACGGCTGCGAGACCGGGGCACGCCAGTCGATGACCATGGGGTCGCCGTCGGCGTCGTGGACGTGACGGCGCCCGATGTAGAAGCGCTCGCCCTCCGCGCCCTCGGCCTGCTCGACGCCCGGCTCGTGCAGGTAGTCGAGGCGGCCGAAGAACAGCGGGGTGTGGGAGAGGTCCGCGAGGGCTTTGATGCGCTCGTCGATCTGATGGGTGAGGGCTTCCGCGTTGACCCAGTTCGCGGTGACGTCCCGGATGTCGAGCGACTCGACGTCCTCTCGCATGGCGCGGAGGGCGGCGCGGGAACGGGTGAGGTGGGCGCGCTCGCGGGAGAGAGGGTCGAGGGGGTCGTCGGCGGGCGGGGTGGACACGGCGGTGCCTCCGGGCGTGGTCATGCAGCGTGGCGTCCTGCTGCCTGGGGTTCTGCTGCGTGGGTGTGCCTCGTCGCCGTACGTGTCGTACGGCGGGGCTTGTGCCGGCCGGTTTCCGTCCGGGCGGCAGCACTCCACGAGGGGAGGCGGGCAAGAGCGGCGATTTTAGGCTAGGGGCCGATGACGGGGCCAATGGTTTATTACGCGGCCCTGCTCCTGGTGCCAGACCCTGTTCCTGGCCTACTCCCTGGCGGCTACTGCCCCTAGTGGGTCCCTAGGGGGAAGGCTCAGCCCAGAGGCGTATGCGGAGGTCGCGGAGGTTCGGCCCAAAGGCCGATGTCACCCGAATGGCCGAAACGCATCATGGAAACATGAGTGCAGCGACCTTCACCCCAGCCTCCGGCCCCGCCCGGCACGGTCCGCCGCCCGGCGCGACCGCCTTCGACAACCGTCACCACCGCCACCTCCTCGGCGACGCCGTGCGCGCCGTCAAGGTCTTCGCATCCGCCGCGATCGATGTGATCGTGCTCGGGGAGTACGGTGAGGAGGCGGGCGTTCGCCGTCGGCGGTGAGCCGCCTCTCCGCCGCTCAGCTGTCCGTCAACAACTCATCCGCATCCACGATCCGATACGCATACCCCTGCTCCGCCAGAAACCGCTGCCGATGAGCTGCGAAGTCCTGGTCAAGCGTGTCGCGGGCGACCACCGAGTAGAAGTGCGCCTGGTGACCGTCCGCCTTCGGACGCAGCACGCGGCCGAGGCGCTGCGCCTCCTCCTGGCGGGAGCCGAACGTCCCTGAGACCTGGATCGCGACCGTCGCCTCCGGCAGGTCGATCGAGAAGTTCGCGACCTTCGACACGACGAGCACGCTGATCTCACCCTGCCGGAACGCCTCGAAGAGCTTCTCCCGCTGCGCGTTGCTGGTCTCGCCCTTGATGACCGGCGCGTCCAGATGCTCGCCGAGCTCGTCCAGCTGATCGATGTACTGGCCGATGACGAGCGTCTGCTGCCCCGCGAAGCGACGTACCAACGCCTCCGTGACCTTCCGCTTGGTCTCGGTGGTCGCGCAGAAGCGGTACTTCTCCTCGGTCTCGGCCGTGGCGTACGCCAGCCGCTCGGAGTCCGTCAGATTCACCCGGACCTCGACGCAGTCCGCAGGCGCGATATAGCCCTGCGCCTCGATCTCCTTCCAGGGCGCGTCGAACCGCTTCGGGCCGATGAGCGAGAACACGTCCGACTCACGGCCGTCCTCCCGTACGAGCGTCGCCGTCAGGCCGAGCCGTCGGCGCGCCTGCAGATCCGCCGTGAACTTGAAGACGGGAGCCGGCAGCAGATGCACCTCGTCGTAGATGATCAGGCCCCAGTCACGGGAGTCGAACAGCTCCAGGTGCGGATAGACGCCCTTCCGCCTCGTCGTCAGCACCTGGTACGTGGCGATGGTGACCGGCCGGATCTCCTTCCGCGTACCGCTGTACTCCCCGATCTCCTCCTCCGTCAGCGACGTACGCCGCACCAGCTCGTGCTTCCACTGCCGGGCGGAGACGGTGTTGGTGACGAGGATGAGGGTGGTGGCCTTGGCCTCGGCCATGGCCCCGGCGCCGACGAGGGTCTTTCCCGCACCGCAGGGGAGGACGACGACCCCGGACCCGCCGTGCCAGAAGTTCTGCACGGCCTGCTTCTGGTACGGCCGCAGCGCCCAGCCGTCCTCGGCCAGCTCGATCGCATGCGCCTCCCCGTCGACATACCCGGCGAGGTCCTCGGCCGGCCAGCCCAGTTTCAGCAGCGTCTGCTTGATCTGCCCGCGCTCGGAGGGGTGCACGGCCACGGAGTCCGGGTCGATCCGGGTGCCCACGAGCGGCATGATCCGCTTCGAGCGCAGGATCTCCTCGAGTACGGGCCGGTCGGTGGTCGTCAGCACCAGCCCGTGGGCCGGGTGCTTGGACAGTGTCAGCCGTCCGTACCGGTCCATCGTCTCCGCGATGTCGACCAGCAGCGCATGCGGCACCGGATACCGGCTGAACTGCACCAGCGCGTCCACGACCTGCTCGGCGTCGTGCCCGGCGGCCCGCGCGTTCCACAGCCCCAGCGGCGTCAGCCGATACGTGTGGATGTGCTCGGGCGCCCGCTCCAGCTCCGCGAACGGCGCGATGGCCCGACGACAGTCGTCCGCCTGCTCGTGATCGACCTCGAGCAGCAGAGTCTTGTCGCTCTGAACGATGAGTGGACCATTCACACGAGGCACCCTTTCCAGTCGGCCAAACGTCCAGTGTGCCTGATCGTCGGCGTGTGCGGTCGTGGACGGGGTGGACGCCCGCGTCCGGTGCTCCATGATCGCGTCCGGTCCGCGGACGTCAGGGGACCGCCCCGTGACCCGTCCTATTGGATGTCTTTTCATTCCAATGAGTGGCGGCAATTCTGATTTGCGGCTTCGGTTCCGAAGAATGACGGACCGTGCAGGTAACTCGCAGGCAGCCCCTGAAGCCCACCGCATCCACGCCCACCACGACGCTCGGCTACGCCCTGTTCGCCACGAGATGGCTTCAAGCGCCGTTGTACTTCGGCCTGGTGGCCGCCCAGGCCGTGTACGTCTACAAGTTCTTCAACGAGCTGTGGAGCTTAATCCTCCGGATCGTGAGCGGGCACGCGACCGAGACGTACGTCATGCTCGCCGTGCTCAAGCTCGTCGACGTCGTGATGATCGCCAACCTGCTGATCATGGTGATCGTCGGCGGCTACGAGACCTTCGTCTCGCGTATCGGACTCGAGGGCCACCGCGACCAGCCCGAGTGGCTCTCGCACGTCAACGCCAACGTGCTGAAGGTGAAGCTCGCCACCGCCATCGTGGGCATCTCTTCCGTCCATCTGCTCCAGATGTTCGTGGACGTGCACCACACCCCCCGCCACTCGCTGATGTGGGGAACGGTGATCCACATGGCGTTCATCCTCTCGGCGGCGATCCTCTGGTACATGTCCGGGGCGAGAGCGGCCAGTTCGATGCCGGTGCACTCGGATCACGATGCGCCCAAGGACCCCGCTGCTCAGGACCCCGCTCACCAGGAGCCTGAGCCGAAGCCCTCGCCCGTCTCGATCCCGTCCGTCTCGATCCCGTCCGTCTCGATTCCGTCCGTCTCGGTTCCGCCCGGGGCGATTCCGGCCCAGTCGGCCACCCGGCCGACGGTCCCCTCCACCGCCGAGCCCACCGCACCGTACAAACCCCGTGGAACCGAGGCCCGTATCAGGGACGCGGGCTTCCCCTCCCGGAAGCTGCTCGAGGAGTTCGACGACAGCCACCCGCGGTCCTTCGACCGGGAGACCGTCGCGCGCCTCGGCAAGCTGGACTTCGTCGCCGCCCGCGGGAACGCGGTGTTCGTCGGGCCCCCCGGCACCGGCAAGACGCATCTCGCCGTCGGGCTCGGTGTGCGGGCCTGCCAGGCGGGGCACGGGGTGCTGTTCGCGACCGCCGCCCAGTGGGCGTACCGGCTGACCGAGGCGCGGGACGGCGGCCGGCTCGCCGAGGAGCTGGCCTCGCTCGACGCGTACCCGCTGCTGATCATCGACGAGGTCGGCTACGCCCCCTTCGACGCGGCCACCGCGCACCTGCTCTTCCAACTCGTCGCCCACCGCTACGAGCGGGCCTCGCTGATCGTGACCAGCGACCGCCCCCTCGGGCGCTGGGAGGAGATCTTCGGCGGCGCCGCCCCCGCCCTGGTCGACCGTCTCGCGCACCACGCGGAGATCGTCCGAATCGACGGGGACAGCTACCGCATGCGGCGGGCTATTTCAGCGTGGGCAGATTGACGTTGTTGATCAGCGGCCCCTCGACGCTGGCGGCCTCCGTGACGAGGGGCTCGGTGGCGGCGATTGGGAGGGGCAGCGGCAGCGCGGGCGCGGCCTGGGCCTGAGAGGCGAGTACGCCGACGAGGGCGACCGCGGCGAGCAGGGTGGTGGCGACAGCACGAGAACGCATGACTACTTTCAGGCCTTTCGGAAACACGGTCGGAAGTTCAGTCGGGTAACTCAGGTGGGGACGGGCCGGACTCGGTGTGCCGAGTCCGGCCCGCGGGGTGTGCGGGGGCGGGTCAGATGAGGATGCCCGCGCCTCCGTTGAGGTCGATGCCGATCGCCGCGGCCTGGGAGGCGAGTGCGCCGAGCAGCGCGGCAGTTCCGATCAGGACGGTGGCGACACGACGAGTGGTACGCATGGGACAACCTCTTTCTCGCACTTGCCTGTTGACCAGGCGTTGATCAGGACGTCGGGTGGCTGCCCGGCGACTCGCGCCGCGATGCGAGATGGGTCTGGATGCCCCTCAAGGGAGCGAAGTCCCCGGCGGGCGTGCATGATCCAACGCGTACGCCCGGAAGGGTGACGGGAGATGACACGCTGAGCGGCCCTGGTGAAGTCCGGTGCGGTATCGCGCCCCATAAGGGGCGCGGGGAACTGCGCGACCAGCCCCCACCGGGCCGCGGGTTGACTACTGCGCTTCCAGCGGAGCGCTGTCGTCCGCCAGCTCCGCGACGCCCGTGATGCGGTGCAGCGGGTATGTGCGGACTTCGTCCGCCGTGTGGTCGTACGCCGTCACGAAGCCGCCCTCGACGCGGATCGGGGCGATGACGCGCTGGCTGGCGGAGCCCTCGGCGTTGACGTAGCCGATCCACAGGGGCTCGCCGGTGAGGACGGCGGCCTGCACGGTGGCGAGGGTCTCGGCGGAGGTGGTGCGGGGGAGGGAGCCGTTCGGGGCCGCGGCGGCGGTGGCCTTGCGGGGAGCCGTGGAGGCCAGGTCACCGGCGCGGATGGCGCGGATCGCGGCGTTCAGCAGGGTGGCGTCGGGGACCGGCGGGCCTCCGGGTACGGGCTCGGGTGCGGTGCGCGGCGGGGTGCGGTGCGCGTGGGCCCGCGCGATCAGTACGTCGCCCTCCGCCGACTCGGCGGCGGGCGCGAAGCCCATCGCGCGCAGGCCCTCGAGAAGCGTGGTCGGGTCGGTCTGTGCGGCCAGCACGGTGGGGGCGAGTCGGCGCAGCCGCAGGTCGGCGGAGCGCTTGTCGGCGAGGATCTCGTTCAGCAGGGCGTCGTCGTCGCAGCGGACGTACGCCGACGCGGCGCCGATCCGCAGATGGCCGTGCCTGCGGGCGACGTCGTCGATCAGGTACGTGAGGGGCTGCGGCACCGGCGTACTCGAGTGCGCGGCGAGGAAAGCATGTAGGTCGGAGGCCGAACGGCCCGCGTCAAGGGCCCGCCGTACGGATCCCGGCGTGAACCGGTACACCGTCGCCCCGCCCTTCGACTCCACGTCCGCGAGCACCCCGAGCATGTCCGCCAGCGGGCGCTCCAGCGGGCCCGGTGCGACGGCGGTGAGGTCGGCCTGGAGCAGGACGTGGTCGAGGGGGGTGGGCAGGTGGGGGGTGAGGAGGCGGCCGGCGCGGGAGGCGGCTGTGGCGAGTTCGGCTCCCGTGAGCGGTGCGTCGGGCGGCGTCGCGAGCAGGGCCCGGCCGTGCGTGGACAGTGCTCCTCGGCCCGTGATCCCGAGCAACTCCGCCTCGGACAGGGCCCATCGGGCGAGGCGGATGCGTAGATCGTCCGTACGGGTCTGGGTCTGGGCCTGGGACTGGGGGGTGCGCAGGGGGCGTTCCCAGTGGAGGCGGGCGATCAGGGAGTCCGCGGAGACCGAGGCGCCCTCGGGGAGCGCGGCGAGCAGGGCCAGGACGCGGTGGCGGACCTCGGGCGCGGCGGAGCGGTCGAGGCCCGGGCCCAGCGCCGAGAGCGTACGGTCCTTGGCGTCCCGGCCGCCGACCAGGCCCGGCGTGCGGGTCGCGGTCAGCCAGGCGGTGGCGAGCCGCGTCCAGCGCTCGGCCGCGGGCAGCTCCCGCCACTCGTCGTACGCGGGGGTCGCCGCGTACTGCTCGTCGGCCTCGCCGTCCGAGGCCAACAGGCCTGCCGCGTAGGCGAGTTCGACCCAGAAGGCCGCGATCGGCTCCGGTACGTCCAGGGCCACGGCGGTGCGTTTGAGGTCCCGTACGCTCAGGCCGCCCGCGCGCAGCACGGACGGGCCGCCCTCGTCCCAGTCCCCCAGCAGCTCCTCGACGGTCGCGAGCGCGGTGTACGCCTGGCCTGCCGCCGCCGCGTCCACAACCTGTGGACGATGCGTGACGGCGGGTTCGACCTCAGGGGGCAAGGGTTCGACTGCGCGGTGTGCGCGGCCCGCCCTCATGTGCAGGGCGACCTCGCGGGGGAGTACGACCGTGCCGGGCGCCGTCGGCAGCAGCAGCCCGCGGTCGATGAGCCAGCGCAGGCGGGCGGCCGGGTCGGCGGTGACCTGCCCGTACGGCGGGCCCCAGACCAGCCGCGACAGCACCTCCAGGGAGTCGGCCGGGGCCTCGTCGAGCAGGGCCCGCATCCGGGTGCGGTCGGTGAACAGCTCCGTCAGCGACGCCACCGCCGACACCGCGTCATGCGTCGTGGGCAGCCCGGCCGTCGCGAGGATCTCCTGGATACGCCCCGGCGACATGCCCGCCGTCGCCTCCGCGACCGTGGGGCCGAGCCCCGTCGGGGACGGGTGCTGCGGCGAGGGCGCGAGCAGTTCGCGGGCCGTACGCACCAGCCGCAGCCGGTCGTCCGCGCCCCACACCAGCGCCTGCTCGCGCAGCGTCGCGAGCGCACGGGGGAGGGCGCCGGTGACCTCCGGGTCGCCCTCGTCGCCGGCCAGCAGCGCCAGGAGCGTGTCGTACGTCGCCGGGTCCGGGGCCACGGCCAGGGCCTCCGCCGTCTGCAGGGCGAAACGGTCCAGGTGCTCCAGAGCGCGGACCACGGAGGCGCGGGTCCCTGCGCGGGTGGCGAGCTGGGTGAGGTCGGTGGGGACGGGGGTGATGAGGTCGGGGCGGGCCTGGAGGAGAGCGGCGAGGGAGGCGTCGTCGCGGGCCCGTAGTTGCTCGGCAAGCGAACGTGGCGCTGCGGTTGCCGCTGCCGCGGGCTGCGCGGGTTCCTCGGGGGGCCGGTCGTTGACGCTCATCCTGTCCACGGTAGCGGGTTGCCTCCGGCGGTTGGGTTCGTTGTCGGGTGCGGGTTCGTGGGTGGCTGGTCGCGCCGTTCCCCGCGGGGTGCCTCCGGCGGTGGGGCGGCTGCGGGTCCGTCGTGGCTGGTCGCGCCGTTCCCCGCGCCCCTGGGTGGGTGGGGGGTGCGGGGTCGTGGGCCGGTGCGTCAGCCCGTCGCAGGGCGGGCATACGGCCCTGGCCTGGTAC